>JAZQPN010000524.1:0-8134 GCA_045628585.1 Bacteroidales bacterium
CTTTACAAACCCTATTTCGCAATGGCTGAAAAAGGGAAGGAGTATAGGGAAATTGTTTCAGCAAAGGCGAGTGAAGCAAATATGCTGGCATCGAAACTACGCGACAAAATGGCAGCGCATTATGCGCAGAACACGCTTGAACACCAACAGTTTACCAATCAGTTTCTGTTGATGAATACAGACAAAGTCAATCAGTTGAACCGATTGGCCGAAAAGAACTGCAAGTCGTTTATGGAAGAGTATCAGAATGGACTGATTGACGATGAGACGTGCAGAAAGATCAGTGCTGAAATGGGAAAAATCATAGAAGATGTAAACAATAATTGGTATAAGTAAGACTTAATTCATCACAACAAGGACTAACAAGGATCAAGCATAATGTTGATAATTGGTTTTTCTTTGCAACGCAATTAACAACAGTTATTAACTCAAAAATTTAACGAAATGAAAACGAAAATGATTCTTGTTGCGATGATGCTTGGTTTTGGCATATCGCTGGTAAGTTGTGGAAACAAAGAACTTGCCGAAGGCAGGGCGGTTGACGTGATGTCGCCTGAAGCATACGAAAAGGCTAAAGAGACCTATGATCGGCCTGGCATTGGCGATTTCAGCAGCGGTTTGGCTCCAGTTACTTTGGATAAAAAAGATGGCTATATCAATCCGGAAGGAGAGGTAGTGATTCCTTTGGAATATGATGAAGCGTATTGCTTTAATTGCGGTGTGGCCAGGGTGAAAAAGAATGACAAATGGGGTTTTATTAATCCAAAAGGAGAAGTCGTTGCTGATTTTCAGTATGCTGATGCTGGTGATTTTTCTGAGGATTTGGCTCCAGTCATGAAAAACAATAAGGTTTATTTCATCAACACCAATGGCAAGGAAGTGTTTGAATTAGATTCGAAATATGTTGTCGAATCAGTATTCCGTGAAGGTTTGTGTTTGGTCATGAATGAAAGGGGCGCTTTGGGTTTCATCAACAAGAAGGGTGAACTGGTAATTCCGTGCAAGTACGAAGATGCGGGCCTCTTCATTGATGGTGAAGCTGAAGTGATAACGCTCGATGGCAAGCACTGCATGATTGACAAGGAAGGCAACATCACTCAGAATTTGCGCAGCGAAGATGACGATTGGTAAAATAAACTCCAAGCGTAAGGATAAATTCAAACAGGGAGCTTCCGGCAGGAGGCTCCCTGTTTGATTAATTTGGAAATTGAAATTAATGCTGATATGCTTATTCTTTCGCCGCCACGCCGCAAAGGTGGAACAAGACGCGGGCGCCGACATTGCCGTCCCAGTCGCCATCGCCGGGCGAGACTTCGCAAAGGTCGAAACCGATGATTTCCTTGCCGGCCTCACGGATGCGGTTGAGCAGATACATCAGTTCTTCATATTCCATTCCGCCTGGAACCGGAGTGCCGGTGTTCGGGCAGAGTTTCGGGTCGAGGGCATCAATGTCGATTGAAATGTAGGTCTTTTGCGGCAAGGCAGCCACCATTTCGTCAACTATGGTTTTCCAAGTTGCGCCTTCGTACATGCGGCGGCGGTTATCGCGGTCGAAGAAGACCTTCACGCGCTCAGGCTGACTTTCGGCCAAAGCCTTTTCTTGGTGGCAGTAATCGCGGATGCCGACTTGCACGAGTTTATTCACATTGTTGAATTTCAACGTGTTGAAGAAAATCGAGGCGTGAGAATATTTGAAGCCCTCGAAAGTGTCGCGCAAATCCATGTGGGCATCGGCGTGAAGGATGCCGTATTCAACGCCTTGTTTGTTAAGATATTGGTGATAGGCGAGAGGCGTGCTGTGATCGCCGCCTAACAGGCCGACGGTTTTGCCTTGCGCCTTCCAGTAAGCGATACGCTCGCAGAGCCATGTGTTTTTCTTTTCCGTTGCAGCCACGATGTCGGCATACATCTTTTCATATTTTTCAGGGTTTTCATCCACCAAGCCCTCGTAAAGCGCATCGATGATTTCCTCGCTGACGGGCGCAAGTTCATCGTGCAGTTCGCGCAGTTCCTTCGGGAACTCGTCCATCCAGATGCCTTTTTGCCAGAGGTCGGGATAATCGTGGTGGCAAAGGTCGACTTGCATCGAGGCTTCCATAATCGTGCTTGGACCGTCGACGGTGCCGCGGTTATAGCTGGTTGTCAGTTCCCATTCCACAGGGATGATGATGATTTGCGCTTCTTCGGCGGTGCAGGGCAGTCCGTAAATGCCTGAATCGGCCACGGCGGCTGCATTGGGGTCAAAAGTCTTTTCCATTTTTTATTGCAAATTTAATTGGGGGCAAAGTTAGAAAAACTATCTTTGCATTTTCAAAATTTGCCATGGATTTATTCTCTTGTCTTTCGCCTTTCGTCTTTTGCAGTTTTGCCAGTGGCAGCAGCGGCAACTGTTTTTTCGTCGGCGTGGAAGATGAGGGCTTCCTGATAGATGCTGGAGTGAGTCTGGCATATTTGAAAAAATCATTGCAACAAATTGATTACCAATCACAAAGCATTAAGTGTATTTTCCTTACTCATGACCATATCGATCATGTGAAGGGTTTGGATGTGATTGCCGAAACCTTGCAAGTTCCGATTTATGCCCATGCCGATTGCATTGCAGGCGTATTGCGTGGCAAAGCAACGAGAAACATGAATCCTGCAATTTTCCACGCCATCGAGCCTTTCGAGTCCATTGAAATGTGTGGAATCCACATTGAGCCTTTCCCTGTGATGCACGATGGCCGTGGAACTATGGGCTATTATTTCCGCTATGATGATAAGAATCTGACACTTGCAACCGATGTCGGCATGATTGACAGTTGTGTGGAATCGTATTTGGACAAGTCGGAATCCATTGTGCTTGAGTCGAATTACGATAACGACATGTTGTGGAAAGGGCCATATACATATAGGCTGAAACAACGCATTGCATGTCCGACCGGACATCTGAGCAATGCTGAGGCTTCGCGTTACATCGCCAAGCGTTATCCCAAAGGCCTGAAAAACGTAATGCTCTGTCATTTAAGCGAAAACAACAACACGCCTGAGTTGGCCATGCAAAGCGTTTACCACATTTTGCAGCAGCAACGTATCCGCACTAATCCTGATGTTACGGTGTTTCCTTTGCCAAGGCATCAGTCCACAGGCCTCGTTCATCTTTGATGCTCTTGCTGTGGATTTCTACAATCAACACGTCTGAAAGTGGAAATTCTACAAAATTCCACAATTTATTTTGCTCGATTTTTAATTATAATTATTTGATATTTATGTATTTAGATACTTATATGTGGATTAGGCACAAAATGTGCTGTTATAAAAGCAACTTTATTTTATTACAGAAATGAAAAAATTATCTATCATCGCTTTATCACTTGTAGCAATGTTTGCTACTTCCTGTAGGAATGTGGAAAAATCCAAAGAGTATCAGGCCTTGCTGGCCGAAAGAGATTCGCTTCAAGTTGTGGCTGCTGCCGCTAACGGCGATTTTGATTCGGCTTTGCGCACCATCAACGAGATTGAAAATGCGCTTGAATCAGTCCGTGCAGCCGAAGGCATCATCATGATGGAAAATCAGGAAGGCGACACCAATAGTGCTGTGGCAGAAATCAATGCCATTCAGCAGACTTTGCAGGAAAACCACCAGAAGATTGCTGATCTTGAAAAGCAGCTTTCATCACAGGGCGCCAAGTCAAAGGCTTTGACCGAGACCGTGAACCGCCTGAAGGAACAGCTTGATGCAAAAGACACCTATATTAATTCTTTGAAAGAAGAACTGAATTTGAAAGATGTTCGAATCACTGAACTGAATGAACAGGTCGCCGGTTTGAATGAAAACCTTGAAACCCTCAACTCCCAGAATGAAAACCTTAACGCACAGAACGTAGCACAGCAGGAAATGATTCATAATCAAGATGCTGCCATGCACACGGTTTGGTATTGTATTGCCACCCCTCAGGTTCTCATCGAAAAGGGTCTGATGACAAAAGGCGGTCTTTTCCAGCCAAAACAACTTGTCGACCAGGTTTTTGATAACAGCCAATTCGTCAAGGCTGACAAACGCGAACTCGCAACTATTCCGTTGAATACCAAGAAAGCCAACATATTGACCAAGCATCCGGCCAACAGCTATGAACTCGTTGAAGGCGAAAACGGTTCGCAAATACTGAACATCACCAACAAGGAGGCTTTCTGGAACCAATCAAATTATTTGATTATTTCCATCAAATAAATTTCTGCTCGTTTTCAATTTTCAAAAGAAGCCTCGCATCCCTGCGGGGCTTCTTTGTTTTTGCATTTTCCACATTTTTTTTGTGGAAATTTCGCTTTGTGGGAAAAAGGAGTTGTGGAATTGTGGAAAATGAGTATTTTTGCGCCTATGAAACACAGAATCCTTATTGTTGAAGATGATGCCGCTTTTGGCGTCATGATTCAGACCTGGCTGAAGAAAAACAGCTATGACGCTGACTTGGTGTCGCGGTACGAGCAGGCTAAGATTGCCATTGCTTCGAAGCATTATGATTTGATTCTCACTGATTTGCGTTTGCCCGATGGCGACGGAATCATCCTGATGTCGTGGGTCAGGGAGAAACAGAAAAAACAAGTTCCTTTCATCGTGATGACGGGTTATGCCGAGGTTCAGACCGCTGTTTCCGCTATGAAAATGGGTGCTTTCGATTATTTGAAGAAACCTATCAACCCAAGCGTTTTGCAGGAAAAGATAGAAGCGGCCATTTCTTCGGCCAATGAACCTACGGAAGTGTTTCAGCCTCAGCGTAGGGAAATGGTAAAGGGCAATAGTCCTGTCATTCAGCGGCTTTACAAGCACGTGGAGCTGGTTGCCCCGACTAAGTTCTCGGTATTGATATTAGGCGAAAGCGGCACAGGAAAGGAGTATATCGCCCGAATGATTCACGATTGCAGCCTCCGCAAAGATGGTCCATTCATTCCTGTGGATTGTGGAAGCCTGTCGAAGGAGTTGGCACCAAGCGAACTGTTTGGCCATCTGAAAGGTTCGTTCACTTCGGCCATTGCTGACAAAAAAGGTGTTTTCGAACAAGCGAAAGGAGGAACTGTTTTCCTTGACGAAGTCGGCAATTTGCCTTACGAAGTTCAGATGCAGTTGCTTCGCGCCTTGCAGGAACAGAAGGTGAGGCCCGTTGGTTCGGCAACCGACGTCAATGTGGATGTGCGCATCATTGCGGCCACGAATGAGAATATCGAAAACGCCATTGTGGAAGGCCGCTTCCGTCAGGATCTGTATCATCGCATCAACGAGTTTTCCTTGACGGTTCCGCCTTTGCGAGAGCGTGTTGAGGATCTTGACGAATTTGTCCTTTTTTTCATTGACCAGGCCAACCAGGAACTGCTGAAGGAAGTGAAAGGCATTTCGGATGAGGCTTTGGCGGAGATGAAGAAACAGGCATGGAACGGCAATCTGCGCGAGTTGCGTAATGTCATCCGCCGTTGCGTGCTGTTTGCTGAAGGCGACACTATCGAGCTGGACGACTTGCCGGTTTTCGTCCACACGGTTAGGAACATAGAAAAAGAAGACGATGACTGGGCTTTGCGTCCCGACAATGAAAAACAGCAGATTGAAGCTGCGTTGCAAAAGGCAAGAGGCAACAAGACCGTGGCTGCCAAATTGCTTCAAATCGACCGCAAGACCTTGTATAATAAGATGCATCTTTACGGCATTGAGCTATAAACGGCCTAAAAACACCTAATTTCAAATGGTCGCAGCACTTCAGTTCGCACCGTTATCTCGGTCTGTCTATGCTATTCTTATACATCCTTGCTGTCTGTTTGGGTTGATGTAACTTGCTGTGTTTTTGCCATGTCTGTCACTCCTTTGATTTTGCTTTTTTCGTGTGCAAAGATGGTAATCATTGCACAGCCGTGGTATGGCTGATGGGAATAATTATGGCAATCCGGTTCTCTTCGTATCCTTCTTCATAGTGGGGTCGGATGACTTCCTTGAAGCACTTTTGCTGTTTCTCTGTGTGTAACTGATATATCGTTGACTCTTGTCTTTATGAGTCAACCTTTTTCGGGATAATACAGCGGCATCCCCTTCGCTCGCGTTATCGCCGACGATTAGGTGCGGGAATGAAGAGAGTGGCATATTTCAAAAAGGTCTGAACCCAACAAAGGAACGACTTGGGGGTCAGACCTTTTTGAGTTATGCCGCTCGGACTTTAATGAAGGGAAAGAGCGTTGTCTTCAGATAGCAAATCGGGTCGACACCCTTGGCCACAATCTTAGAAATCTTGAATTAAGGAAAAAAGTGTTGTTAAAAGACGGGTTGCGGCTGCGAGGGTTGGCTTCGGCGCGTTAATGGAGGACTGCCTGAAATCGTGTGCGGTTGGAGGCAGAAGGATTGTTTTAGGTGGCGTGCGTTTGTGGTGCCGTGCCGTGTGTTGGGTTGGTGCGGTTGGGCAACCATCGACGGGCTTAGGTTCGTCGACCCTGACGCGGAATTAAGGGAGCGGCTGAGTCGTCGAACCGTTAAGAGCCTGTCGATGGTTGCTTGCGTTGGTTGGGGTTTGGAAGGGCGTGGCACCACAGGGCGGGCGTGGCTTGTTGCGCATTTTCGGGTTGGTGAACCGTTGCCAGACACCAATGGGGTTGAGAAGGTTTGTCGACGCTATTGCGGAATTAAGGGAGCAATAGCGTCGACAAGCCTGGTGTGTTGGGTGGTGTCTGGGCAACGGTGTGCGTGGGCAATGCGCAGCGCAACGGCCATTGGGTTGGTAAAAGCCGCCTTTGAATGAGTGTTTTTGTGCGTTGGCGGTTTCAGGCAGGCTGGAGTGATAGCGACGAAGTGGACCCTCGCAGCTTTGGTTGTGCGGTTGGTGGGTTTAACACGATGTGGAGGCAGTGGAAAGGCCGCAGAACTTGAGAAGCCGTTTTCGATTTCTTTCAAAGAATTGTGTTTTTTTGTTCCGTTTATTTGATGTCCTTTTGGGCCACTTTCGTCCATCCTTTCGCTCAAATAGTCCGCTATTTTTCGTTCAACGATGAACAAAATTGACCTCAAAATCCTCATCAAATAAACGGGAAACAAATGCGAAAACGGCTTCTTAGAGCCAGAAGCGTGCGAAGCGTTGCTGCAATGGAGGCAGAGCGTCCTTAGCGCGTGCTGAGGAACGAGGTCGCGCTGAGGTCGCCCTGCTGCAATGGAAGCGTTAGCGAGTTCGCTGGAGGTGGAACAGGGCAAGGCTTTGGAACTGCCGGAACACCTTGGAAGGGTTGGGAGAGGTGAAAGGTGTTAGGTGAAAGGTGAAAGTTGAAAGTGGAGAGTTGAAAGTGGAAAGTTTTTTTTCGTGCTAACGGGTTTTCGTGCTATCGTGCTAACGATTGGGAGTGATGGCAGAATTATAAATGCGGAGGTTGAAGTGATTATAAATCACAATCTTTAATGCGGGCACTGCGCAAGCGCTGGGAGGGGCTTGGTGCGTGCTTCGACAGGCTCAGCAACCTGTTTTTATGCGGGGTAATGCCTGGCGAGGCTAAGCACGGGAGCGATAGCGTACCCCCGGACATAGCGACCCGACGCCAGTTGGCAGGTTCCCGCTTTCGCGGGAATGACGGGCGGGTGATAACTGGCGGCGGGATGCGCCCAGATAGACAAAATGAAATGATATATTTGATGTTTTTTTATTGCAAATAATTGGCAATAATGACAGATATTGCCAAAAATTTGTATTTTTGCAGACGAATAAAACAACTATTGAAAGAATGGTGCAGAATGATGAAATAATACAGCATTTCATGCCAATGGGGTTGTTCAAGACCTCTGATATTGCGGCTTGGTTTCGCGAATCGGAACCTGACTTGAAGGATCCAACCATCAATTGGCGCGTTTATGAATTGGTTAGAGAAGGCGTATTAACCCGCGTTTCAAAAGGACTTTTCAGGGTGGGCGAAAGTCATTCGTATAATCATATCGTTGATGCAAAACTAAAGAAACTGGCCAAGAGCATTGACAAGCAGTTTCCGTTTGCTGATTTCTGTATTTGGGATTCGGCCATGATAAATAATTTCTCACAGCATCTTACTGCCCATGGCTTTTATGTGGTTGCCGTGGAAAAGGATGCTGCTGAATCGGTTTTCCATTTCCTATTGGAGAAATTGAAAAAAGTGTATTACAACC
>JAZQPN010000525.1:0-8909 GCA_045628585.1 Bacteroidales bacterium
GATACCTTGAAAATCGAAATCACGGCAATAAATGCTTCGTATTGTGGTGTTTATGCAAACGAAACGATAAAAGGAACTTTCGAGCAGATGGGAATGAGCCTGCCTTTGAATCTCGCAAGAAGTGAAAAGGAAGCCAAGAAAGCCCGTCCGCAAGACCCGAAAAAACCGTTCAACTATCGCGCTGAAAACGTGACCTTTAGAAACGAAAAGGAAAACTTCTCGCTTGCTGGCACTTTGACCATTCCTGAAGGCGAAGGTCCGTTTCCGGCAGTCGTATTGGTTTCGGGCAGCGGCCAGCAGAACCGCGATGAGGAACTGATGAATCACCGTCCGTTTTGGGTCATCGCCGATTATCTGTCGCGCAATGGAGTGGCGGTTTTGCGTTACGATGACCGTGGCGAAGGTCAGTCGGAAGGCGACCCGAAAATGGCTACTACAATGGATTTGTCATCCGATGCTGAAGCCGCTTTCGATTTCCTTCTGAAGCAGAAAAACATCGATGCAACGAAAGTCGGCATTTTGGGCCATAGCGAAGGCGGCGTCATCAACTGCATGGTCGCTTCGCGGCGTAAGGATGTGGCTTTCATCGTTTCTTTGGCTGGGCCCGCTGTCAAGGGCATGGGAGTCATAAAAGCCCAGCAGGAAGCTATCTATAGGGTCTCTGGCGTGCCGCAGGAAGCCCTTGATGCTGCAAATCAAATGACGGACATGTTGTATGGAATCATCGGTAAAACAGACAATAGGGAAGATGCCGCTTCGCAAATGAAGGACATGCTTGCCGGTTTCGGAATGCCTGAAGAAACGATTGCTCAGACGGTAGATCCATTAGTTTCGCCCTGGATGTTTTATTTCTTGAAATACGACCCGACGGAAAATATCGTCAACACGAATTGCCCGGCATTGTTGCTGAATGGTTCTTTGGATTTGCAGGTCTTGGCCTCGCAAAATCTGCCCGCCTACGAAAAAATCGCTTCGGATTACGGCAAGACCAACATGACCCTCCGCGAATTTCCCGGATTGAATCACTTGTTCCAGCATTGCACGACAGGCTCACCAAACGAATATGTCAATATTGATGAAACCATTTCGCCCGAGGTCCTGCAAGCCATTTTGGATTTTGTGAAAGGCATTTGATATGCTTTCATTCACATATTTTGTAGAGACGTAGCGTGCTACGTCTCTTTTTTATTTTTTATTTTTTTTTATTTCCACCCTTGCAATTCCATTCATGTCGCGGTATAATCTGAATAAATCGTTATTTTTGCAAAACCATAATAAAACGATACCTTATGAAAATTATTCATCTTTCCGACCTGCACATTGGCAAACGTATCAACGAATACAGTATGCTTGAAGAGCAGGAACACATTCTGAATCAAATCCTTGCAATCGTTGATAAGGAAAAGCCTGCTGCAGCGCTTCTATCCGGCGACATTTACGACAAGTCGGTGCCATCGGCCGAAGCGGTTCAGCTTTTCGACGCTTTTCTTTCGGAATTGGCTTCGCGCCATCTTCACACCTTTGTCATCAGCGGCAACCATGATTCGGCCGAGCGTATTGCTTTCGGCTCGCGCATCATGGACAAAATCGGCATTCATCTTTCACCGGTTTACGAAGGAAATGTCCGTCCGATTATACTCAATGATGCGTATGGCGAAGTGGCTTTCTATATGCTGCCTTTTGTAAAACCTGCTGTTGTGCGCCATTATTTTGAAAACGAGACGATTGAAAACTATTCCGACGCAGTGCGTGTGGCTATTGAGCAAATGCAGATTGATCCCAGCCGACGCAATGTCCTGATGGTGCATCAGTTCGTGACGGGCGCACAGCAAAGCGAATCGGAGGATTTGTCGGTCGGCGGTCTCGATAACGTTGATGCTAGTGTTTTCAAGGATTTCGATTATGTCGCTTTGGGCCATCTGCATCGCCCTCAGGATTGTGGCGATAATATCCGCTATTGCGGTAGCCCTTTGAAATATTCTTTCTCGGAAGTTGGTGATGAAAAGTCTGTTACTATATTGGAAATCAAAGAGAAAGGGAATATAATTAGGCGTTTTGAGCCTTTGAAACCCTTGCACGATTGGCAGGACTTGAAAGGCACATACGAAGAACTGACGGACCGTAATTTTTACGTCGGGACCTCTTATCAGGAAGACTATGTGCGCATAACATTGACTGATGAAAACGATGTTGTCGATGCCATTGGCAAGTTGCGCACTATCTATCACAACCTCATGGAGTTGCGTTATGATAATGTCCGCACGCGTTCCAATGTTGAAGTCGGTTCGGCGCAGAATGTGGAACGGAAGTCGCCGTTTGAACTTTTCTCGGAATTGTATGAAAAACAGAACGGCCAACCCATGACTGAAGAACAGCAACAATATGTAAATCAATTGATAACAACCATTTGGAAAGACTAAAATTATGAGACCTATTACTTTGACAATGTCTGCCTTTGGACCATACGCAGGCGAAACGACCATTGAATTTGACAAATTGGGTAAGAAAGGCCTGTATCTCATTACGGGCGACACGGGTGCAGGCAAAACCACCATTTTCGATGCCATCACTTTTGCACTTTTTGGTGAGGCCAGCGGCGCCAACCGAAAGGCATCTATGCTTCGATCGGAATACGCTGAGCCTCAAACGCCTACCTTCGTCCAGCTTGAATTTGAATATGCTGGCAAAACCTATACGGTGAAACGCAATCCGGCCTACGAACGCCCCGCTTTGCGAGGTGGAGGCACCACAACCGAAAAAGCCAATGCCGAGTTACAGCAGAAAGGTCTGCCTCCGATTTGCGGTACAGGTGCTGTTGATGAAAAAATCAAAAGCATCATTGGAATTGACCGTAACCAGTTTGCCCAAATCGCCATGATTGCGCAAGGCGATTTCATGAAGTTGCTTTTGGCTGACACGAAAGAACGTCAGGATATTTTCCGCAAGATATTCAAAACCAATGTGTTTGTTGATTTTCAGATGAAACTGAAATCGGATGTCGACCAGTTGTATGGTCAATGCCAAGATGCAAAGAGGAGCCTCCAACAGTATGTCGATGGCATCAGTTGCGATGCTTCCGACGAGGCGTTGTGCAACGAAGTTGATAAAGCGAAGCGCAGTGAAATGTCAATGACGGATGTCGTGGTGCTTCTGGGAAAACTTTGTGAGTTGGATAATCAGCGCTTTGAAGATTTGGAAAATGAATCAAAATCCGTTGAAAAACAACTTGCTGAGGTGAATTCTGATTTGGGAAAAGTCGAAGCTTTTGAAAAGGCGCAGAAAGATTTGAACGATGCCAAAAAGTTGTTGTCAGAAGAAAATCTACGATTGGAAGCGTTGAAAAACGCTGAAAATCAAGCTAAGAAAAGTGAGCCGAAAGCTGAGGCATTCTTGAAAGATGTTGGAAAATTGCAGGCGCAGTTGCCTTCCTACGAGGAACTTGACAAGGTCAGATCTGGAATTGCTGGCTTGGAAAAGGAAACCGAGCGGCTTGAAGGTGTTCTTAAAAAGCAGAAGTCTGATTATGAGGCGAAGAAAGACAATCTTGAAAAGCAAAAACAGGAGCTGGCAACGTTGCAAAACGCAGGAGCGAATCTGGCTGATTTGAAGTCAAAGCAACAAACGGCATTGGATCGGAAAAATGATTTGCAAAAGCTTGGTAATGATTTGGTTGAGTACAATGGTATTTTGGCCAATTTGAAAAAATATCAGGAAGCTGCGGCGAAATTTTTAAAGGAATGGAAAGCTAAGGATGATGAATATTCTGAAAAATACCGTGTTTTTTTGGCAGAACAAGCTGGTATTCTTGCCGAAAATCTAGAAGAAGGTCAGAAATGTCCCGTTTGTGGTTCACGCAGTCATCCCGAAAAGGCTTGCAAAAAGGAGAATGTGCCTACTGAAGCAGAACTGAATGATTTGAAAGCGGAAGCGGATAATTTGCGTTCGAGAGCCGAAAACGGTAGTAAAGTCTGTAATACAACACAAGGTAGTGCCACGGAAAAGGCTAATGCTCTGAGGGTTATGATTTCAAGGTTGCTTTCGCCAGACCTCGCCATCGAGGATGTAAGACAGCCTCTGCAAATCAATTTGGCGGCTGTTGAACAGCAGTTAAGTCAATACAAGAAGGATATTGCAACTGAAGAAACTAAAGTGAATCGGAAAAATCAATTGGATGCTGATGTGCCGAATCTGGAAACGACATTAGACAGATTGCGTGATGATTTACAGACGCTTGATAATAGTTTGACCGAAAAACGCACGAAAATAAGTGAACAGCAGGCTTTGTGCGCCAAGTTGTCTCAAGGTTTGCAGTTTGGCAAGAAGAGTGAAGCAGAGGCCGAAATCAATCGTTTGAACCAATTGCGTAGCGAAATACTGGATGGAATCAAAAAAGCTGCCGAAGCTCGCCAAAAATGCGAAAATGACATTGCAGCATTGAAAGGTAGCGTGAATTCTTTGACGGAACAGTTGAAAGGCGGTTGCTCGATTGACAAGGCTGTGCAGATGTCTCGTAAATTGAATTTGGAACAGGAGAACAAAACTTGCACCGATGCCAAGCAAAAGGTCTTTGCGCGTCACAATGGCAATGCGAATGCATTGCGAAGCATCAAATTGAAAATGGGTGATTTGGAGACGCTTGAAAAGGAATATTCCTGGAAAAACGTCCTTTATCAGACGGCATCGGGCACTTTGGGCGGCAAGGACAAAATCATGCTGGAAACCTACGTTCAAATGGCTTATTTTGACCGCATCATCCATCATGCAAACCTACGTTTTATGATGATGTCGAGCGGACAATATGAGTTGAAGCGCAAGGAAGAAGCCAATAATAGGAAAGCGCAGACAGGCCTCGATTTGGATGTCATTGATCATTATAATGGCTCAATACGCGATGTGAAGACGCTCTCTGGTGGCGAATCGTTTATGGCTTCGCTGTCGTTGGCTTTGGGACTTTCTGATGAAATTCAGTCAAGTGCCGGTGGCATTAAATTGGACACGATGTTTGTCGATGAAGGCTTTGGCTCATTGAGTGAAGAGGCTTTGGATTTGGCTTTGAAGACCTTGATTCGCCTGACGGAGGGCGACCGTTTGGTCGGCATCATTTCGCACGTCGCCGAACTGAAGAAAATCGACAAGCAGATTGTCGTCACCAAGGACAAGCAAAAAGGCAGCAGGGTAGAGGTGGTTGCTTGATTTTGCCACAAAAACACAAAATTAAAAAAGCCTCCCGGAAGTTCCGAGAGGCTTTTTTAAGTGTTTTAACCGAGGTAACTCTTGAGGATTTTGCTTCGGCTGGTGTGTTTCAACCTGCGTATGGCCTTTTCCTTAATCTGACGCACGCGCTCGCGGGTCAGGTCGTACTTTTCACCAATCTCTTCAAGCGTCATGGGATGGCTGCCGTTCAGACCGAAATAAAGCCTGATGACGTCCTGTTCCTTTTGCGTCAATGTTGAGATGGCGCGGTCGATTTCCTTGCGTAACGACTCGTACAGAAGTTCGGTTTCTGGTGTCGGGGCCTCGTCGCTTTTCAGCACGTCGTACATGGTGTTGTCTTCATCCTGCACGAGCGGTGCGTCCATCGAAATGTGACGGCCTGCGTTTTTCATCGATTCCTTCACTTCCTGTTCCGTAATGTCGAGGACTTCGGCGATTTCTTCTGCATTGGGTTCACGTTCAAACTCTTGTTCTAACTTTGCGTAAGTTTTGTTGATTTTGTTGATGGAACCGATTTTGTTCAGAGGAAGACGGACAATACGCGATTGTTCGGCCAAAGCCTGTAGGATGGATTGACGGATCCACCACACGGCATAGGAGATGAATTTAAAACCTCTGGTTTCGTCGAAACGTTGTGCGGCTTTTATCAGTCCCAAGTTGCCTTCGTTGATTAAGTCGGGAAGACTGAGGCCTTGGTTCTGATACTGTTTTGCTACGGAGACCACAAAGCGAAGGTTGGCTTTGGTGAGTTTTTCCAATGCAATCTTGTCGCCTTGCTTGATACGTTGGGCGAGTTCAACTTCTTCTTCAGCTGAAATCAGCTCAACTTTACCAATCTCTTGCAGGTACTTGTCGAGAGATGCAGTCTCTCTGTTAGTCACCTGCTTCGTAATCTTTAACTGCCTCATTTAGTTTTGATTTAACTTAATAATAGTTGTTTATGCTAAAGCACAAGACCAGACTTTTCGCCCAATCTTGTGCTTGGTTTTGCTTGTGTATTTATCTTCTCGGACCGCGGTTACCGCTGTTGCCATGTCCGTGGTTGCCATTGCCACGGTTGCTACCGTTACCATGGTTATTGCCGCCATTGCCGCGTGGAGCAGGCTTTCTTTCTTCGTAGCCTTCCGGTTTTGGCAACAAGACTCTTCTTGACAGACGGTATTTGCCAGTCTTTTCATCAATTTCGATGAGCTTCACCTGGATAGGATCGCCTTCTTTCAGACCGGTTTCTTCCATGGTTTCGAAGCGTTTCCAATCGATTTCGGAGATGTGCAGCAGAGCGTCTTTGCCTGGGAGAATCTCAACGAAAGCGCCGAAACTCATGATGGAAGTGACTTTGCCATCGTAGATTTCACCAACTTCAGGAACGGCAACGATGCCTCTGATCTTGGCCTTGGCGGCTTCAATGTCTTCTTTATTCTGTGAGGAGATTTCCACAATGCCCTTCTTGTCATCTTCCGTGATGCAAATGACGGTGTTGGTCTCTTTCTGCATTTCCTGAATGACTTTACCGCCAGGTCCGATGACAGCACCGATGAATTCCTTAGGAATGAAGATGGTTTCAATGCGTGGAACGAATTCCTTATAGTCGCTGCGAGGTTCGCTGATGGTCTTGGCCATTTCACCGAGGATGTGCAGACGGCCTTGGCGAGCCTGTTCAAGAGCTTCGGCCAACACTTGGTATGACAGACCGTCAACCTTGATATCCATTTGGCAAGCGGTGATGCCGTCCTTTGTGCCAGTGACCTTGAAGTCCATGTCACCGAGGTGGTCTTCATCGCCCAGAATATCAGTCAGGATGGCGTATTTGCCGGTCTCGCTGTCTGAAATCATGCCCATGGCAACACCTGCAACAGGCTTGCGCATCGGGACGCCAGCATCCATCAATGCAAGGCAGCCGCCGCAAACGGAAGCCATTGATGACGAACCGTTTGATTCGAGGATGTCGCTCACCACACGCACCGTGTAAGGCATGGTCTCGTCGTGAGGAACCATTGATTTCAGAGCGCGTTCAGCCAGATTGCCGTGACCGATTTCACGACGGCTGGTGCTACGCTGTGATTTGGCTTCGCCGGTAGCAAATCCTGGGAAGTTGTAATGAAGGATGAAATTGTTTGTGCCTTCAACGACAGCTCCGTCAAGGGTCTGTTCGTCAAGTTTGGTGCCCAATGTTACGGTAACCAAAGCCTGTGTTTCACCGCGGGTGAAAACAGCTGAACCGTGGGCCTTTGGAAGAATGTCGACTTCCGTCCAGATAGGACGCACTTCGTTGGTCTGACGGCCATCGAGGCGGATGCGTTCGTTCAGAACGGCGTTACGAACGGCAGAACGTTCCACATCGTGGAAATAACGTGCGGCCAATGGTTTAACGGTCTCAAGTTCTTCTTCCGTGTATTTGGTGAGATAGTTTTCGAGAATGCCGCTGAAGGTCTCTTCACGTTTGTGCTTGTCGGCGCAGCCTGTCAGAGCGAAGTCGTAGCAAGGCTGGTAGCAGGCGGCGGTGAGGTCGGCACGGAGGTCTTCGTCGTTGACTTCGTGGCAGTAGACTCTCTTTTCTTTGTTGACTCTTTCGGCCAGTTCAATCTGAGCTTGGCATTGGATCTTGATGGCTTCGTGAGCGGCTTTCAGTGCGCCAAGCATTTCTGCTTCCGACACTTCCTTACATTCGCCTTCCACCATGCAGATGTCCTTCATGGAAGCGGCAACCATCAATTCGAGGCGGGCGTCTTCCATTTGGGCAAATGTCGGGTTGATGACGTATTCGTCGCCAATCATGGCCACGCGGACTTCCGAAATAGGGCCGTGGAACGGGATGTCGGAAACGGTGATGGCGGCTGATGCTGCCAAAGCTGCAAGGCAGTCTGGAGCTTCTTCCTTGTTGCCTGAGAGCAAAGTCACCTGAACGATGGTTTCTGCATGATAGTCATCGGGGAACAACGGACGGAGTGCGCGGTCGATAAGACGCGAAATCAGCACTTCGTAATCCGACGGCTTGGTTTCACGCTTGAAGAAACCGCCTGGGAATTTGCCTGTTGCATAGTATTTTTCTCTGTAATCGACTGACAGCGGGAAGAAATCGGTTTCTGGAGCGACTTCCGTAGCTGAGCAGACGGTGGCAAGCATAACGATATCGCCACAGCGCAACATGGCTGCTCCATCGGCTTGCTTTGCATAACGGCCAGTGTTAATGCTGATTTCCTGACCATTAGGCATCTTTATGATTTGTGTAAATCCTTCTGGACCCATAGTTTTCTTTTTTTAATAGGTGTGATTTAGTAAATAGCAAAAAAAAGGCAATTCCGTGAAATTGCCTTTTTGAACGATTTTCCGCTTAGGCAGCGCGAAAGTATTACTTTCTGATGCCCAATTCCTTGATGATATTACGGTATCTTTCGATGTCGGTTCTCTTCAAATAATCGAGAAGTTTTCTTCTCTTACCTACTAAACCGACCAGTGCGCGCTTGGCGGCCACATCTTTTTTGTGTTCTTTTGTCTGTTCAGTCAAATGCTTAATTCTGTAGGTGAACAAAGCGATTTGTCCTTCTGCTGAACCAGTATCGGTAGCGCTTTTACCGTATTGGCTGAAAATCTCTGATTTCTTTTCTGCAGTTAAATACATAATTTTCTTCCTTTTACTTTTAAATTCTTCGTTCTATTAACGGGGTGCAAAGGTACAACTTTTTCTGAAATTGTAT
>JAZQPN010000526.1:0-5771 GCA_045628585.1 Bacteroidales bacterium
CGAGAAATTTTGATTCATTTATTGTAATTTGTGTTTTTTACGCACAATTTTAATATATTTGCGCCATAAATTGCAAAAAGACAACATATTATGGTACTAATCAGATTATTAAATACCATCCTTCTCTTATTGCTGCCTTGGAGTGTTGCACCGGCTCAAACATCCGAAGATGATCCAGAAAGAGCCGAACGAATCTCATTGAACTACTGCTACGACGACCCACTCACCGATGGCCCCATTACCAACGATCTCATCTCACTAAAAGCACCATACGGTCATTTGTCCTATCACTGGAACAGCGGAAGCACACAAAACACTTCGTCGTTTCTATTACTCACCTCTTTCAATGCAAAGTGTGAGGTCATCTCGACTGACGGCACTTCGCACACTTATTACGCTCATGTCTGCGTCAACGAGAACCCGCCTTCAACACAAAACGTTATTTACGGCACAGTATGTCAAGGCGAACCTTTCACCAACCAATACTTTTACATCGAGCGCAACAACCGAGTGGGCACTTTCACTTATACCACCACCATCATCGACGCCAACTCATGCCAAGACATGGGCGATCTTGTCCTTCAATTGACCGTCAATCCAACCAATCTTGACATTCAACCTTATTACGACACCATTTGTTGTGGCGATGACTATCATTTGGGCGGCTTCGACATCGGATGTCAGGATTCCGTTGGCGTTTTCACCTTCACCGACTACCAGACTAACATATACGGCTGCGACAGCATACGCGAAATGAACCTTTGCGTGGTGCGCACGCCCGACATCGACATCTATGTGGAAACGCCCGTCCTTTGCGAAGGCGAAGATGCCACAATTTATGCCATCAGCGAAAACGCCACCATCATTCCTAACGGGATTTCCATTCCGCCACAAATTGGCATTGGCGACATTTTGTGCGAAGGCGACACCATAGTAAAGGCAAAACACTGGCCCGTCATTAACAAAGTTGCCAAAGGCATCATCTTTTATGTCGATTCAACCGGACAACACGGCTGGGCGGTAAGCCTCATCAACCAAGGATACGGCGTGAAATGGAGCACCGAACGGGTAAACATTCCC
The DNA here is from genome assembly GCA_045628585.1 of Bacteroidales bacterium. Classification (GTDB taxonomy): domain Bacteria; phylum Bacteroidota; class Bacteroidia; order Bacteroidales; family F082; genus Limimorpha. Next base: position 1,081 of record JAZQPN010000526.1, read on the forward strand.
GGATTGGGAAATGTTGCCGAATATGCTGATGCCATCAACGACCTCAACGGCAAGCAGCACACGCAAGCCATCAGGGATTTCAGCAGTTCTGGCTTCTATCCTGCGGCTTTCATTCCAAGATTCGTCGACGGCTGGTATCTGCCTTCCATTGGGCAACTGGTTATCCTTTACGGCTGCCTGCCTGAAATTAATCAAAGCATCGACAAAGCCGGAGGCGTAAAATTCCCGATGGATGACATCTGGTGGCTATGGTCGTCGTCGCCCAACTCAACAAGAGATGCCTGGTACCTCAACAGCACCGGCCTCACCGATACCGCCGACAAATACTACACAAACGACAATTGCCGCGTACGCAGCGTAATCGACTTTTAAAAGACAAAGACATGGATACGATAAAGAAAAACATACGCCTTTTCGTGGGGCTTTTATTCATTGTCGTCACCCTCACGGCAAAGGCCCAGACTTACAAAATCGGCGACATCATCATCAACGAGGACGGCAGTGAAGGCGTCGTTTTCCATGTCGACCCTTTGGGCTACGGAGGCTGGATGGTCGCTTTAAACGATGCCTCGGCAGGCTGCGCATGGGGCACCAGCGACGATATTCCCAATTTGCCGAACAAAAACACCAGTTTCTTTCAGACCCTGCTTTTGGAACGTGATGGTTATGAATGTACAAGAAGAATCAGGCAGTTTCAAGGCAACAGCAATCAATATGCTGCCGGCAAAACCGACTTCGTCCACGGATGGTACCTGCCCGCCGCCGGACAACTCAGGACTTTGGTCAGCAACATGGCCTTGATTGAAAGCAAACTCATTGAAAACGGCGGCTCGACCCTTTTACCCAGACACAATTACTGGAGCAGCACCGAGAACGACTCGCTCACCGCATGGTGCGTCCGTTTCAATGCCGACGGACACGGCGGTCACTACTACAACTTGTCCAAAGACAACACCGATTGTGCCGTCCGCGCCATTCGTGACTTCGATTATGGAGCCCTGGTTCTCATCGACTCCACCCTCCATTACCAATGGAACACGGGCGACACGACCGCCATCATCAATGTTTCGCCGGCCACCACGACCACCTACTCCATCACGGCTTTCACCGATTTCGGCTGCTCGAACTCCACCGACCAAATCATCATCGTCAACCCATCGGGCGACATTGAACTTTACGACACAATCTGCGTTGGCGAGCCTTACAAAAATTACGGTTTCAACCTCACGGCCAGCCAGACGCAAGAAAGCGGCGAAACCCTTTTCAACCGAACCATAGGCACCGCCGACTGCTTTACGACCCTGAACCTACACCTTTTCAAGGAAAACACACTGGCCGCCGACACCATTAGCGACTGCCATTGCGACAACGAACCTTATTATTTCCATGGCACGCCATATAACGGAGCCGGCACATTCACCCACCATTTCAACGCCGTCACCGTTTGCGACAGCACCGAAACCCTTGTCCTTTCGGAATTGCCAAGTTCAGACAGCAGTTTCAGAGTCAGCATCTGCAACAGCTACGTTTGGAACGGCATTCTGTATTCTGAATCGGGAATATATTTCCAATCGTTCAAAAACCAGCACGGCTGCGATTCCACCGTTATGCTCAACCTGAACATCATCCCGACGCCAAGCTCCTCCATTGAAGGGCAGACTCAGGTTTATGCCGCAACGGATTTGGTTACAGGCATCTACAACTATCATATCGATTCCATTTCACAGCCTTACACTTCAGTAATTTGGCTCATCGACAACGACCAATGGATACTTCGTCCCCATGGTGCAAGTTGCCAAGTCATAGTAACCACACCGCATAGCGCAACCTTAACGGTAATCATAGAGAACGACGGATGTCTTTCGGAAAGTACATTTACACTTAACGCAACGTATTTTGACCTTGACGAGCAAAACGGCGAGCTGGTCAGCATCTATCCCAACCCCGCCAACATCATGATAAACATTGATGGCGAAGGCATCCAAAAAATCAAGATTTACAACATGTTAGGTCAAAACATCCTTTCGCGGCAAGGCGATGGCAGCAACCACATTCAAATTGAAACAGGCGACATGGGAGCTTCGATTTACCTAATGGAAATAGAAACCAGACGAGGAAAAGCAATTGAACGGATCGCTGTCGTTAAATGATTGAAATTGAGGTCTGCAAACGCTAATTACCGATAATTATTCATTATGAATCGGATGGCAAGAAATTATTGATTCATTTGCGGGAATTTGTGTTTTTTTTATATACTTTTGCGCCATAATACATTCAAATCCATGACAAAAGGTTACACGCAAAAAACGGAATCAGGTGAATTTCACGAGCCTTCTTTGGCTTACGGAAGTGTCAATTTCAATGTGAATCTTCCCGCTGCCGACATTAGTCTGTTCACCCAATTAGCGGAAAAAATGGGATGGACTTTCTCGCAAACGAAAAAGCGCAATAACAAAACCTCAAAAAACGAGGCACTTGACGGTCTAAAAGAAGCCTTGGCTGAATTTAAAGCCGTTCAGAATGGCGAAGCACAATCGCGGCCTTTGGAGGAACTGATCAATGAGCTTTGACATTCGCACCATCAAGTCGTTCGACAAAAAAGCTAAAAAACTGGCCAAGAAATATCCCAGCCTCAAGGACGACCTTATCAATCTCGGCAACGATTTGCTGGCAAATCCTAATCTCGGCACTGATTTAGGCAACAACTTGCACAAAGTCAGAATGGCCATCGGCAGCAAGGGCAAAGGCAAACGCGGTGGCGCAAGAGTCATCACCCACACGGCCATTTTCAGCATCCAAGACGGCATCATCACCTTATTGACAATCTACGACAAATCGGAACAAAACGACATCACGGAAAAGGAAGTGGAAAAACTGCTGAAAGAACTGAACGGGAAATGATGATGGATTTCTGGAGGAAACGCTAATTACCGATAATTATTCATTAATGGATTAATGTTTTCTGGAAACTACGGATTGGATTTTTTGAACCGCAGATTTCGCTGATTACGCTGATTTTTAGACAACTACAGATTTTACGAATTAAACGGATTGGATTTTTTCAGAACCGCAGATGACGCGGTTGACGCGGATTGAATTTTTGGATGCGCAAGCGCATGAATTTCACAGATTGGCTGACGCATGAAAAAAATTTACTCTATAATTTACTCTAAAATTTACTCCGCATTTACTGTCTCCCGCCTTGGCGGAATTAATGAATCATTTGTGGTAATTTGTGTTTCACGCCCGTTCACTTGTTTTCCAAGGCTTTTGCCTCGTCCCAGAAAGCAATCATTTCTTCAGGGCTGAGGTTTTGTATGCCAATGCCTTTTTCGCGGGCTTTCTGTTCCACGTAATTGAAACGGCGGCGGAACTTGCGGTTGGTCTTGTCCAAAGCGTCCTCGGCATTGATGCCTTGCATCCTGCCATAATTGATTAATGCAAACAGCAGGTCGCCGAATTCATTTTCCAGGTTTTCGGTTATCAGTTCTCGGTTATCAGTTTTCGGTTCTTCACCCTTCGGGTTCAGAACCTCGTTTTCTGCTTTCAGTTCCTCCAAAAATTCAAGTTTTTCCTCCTCAACGGCTTGCCAGGCACCTTCGGCATCAGTCCACTCAAAGCCTACGCCTGCGGCTTTCTGCTGCATACGGTAGGCCTTCAGCAAGGCCGGCAATCCCTCAGGCACGCCACCCAAAACACTGCGGTTGTGTTCCTTCTCCAACTTGATTTTTTCCCAGTTTTGCGACACTTCGTTGGCATCAGCAACTTTTTGATTGCCAAAAATATGCGGATGACGGACAATCATCTTTTCACAAATGCCATCAAGCACATCGGCCATATCGAAAGCGCCTTTTTCAGAGGCCATTTTGGAATACAGAGCAATGTGGAGCATCAAGTCGCCCAATTCCTTTTTCACGTCAGGGAGGTCGTTGGCAAGGATGGCCTCGCTCAGTTCAAATGTTTCCTCAATGGTAAGGTGGCGTATGCTCTCGATGGTTTGCACGCTATCCCAAGGGCACTTGGCCCTCACTTCGTCAACGATGTCAAGCAGATGCTTGAAAGCTTGCAGTCTTTCGTTCATGTCTGAAAATGTGATTTGGATTGCAAAGATAGGCTTTTCGGAGCAAACTCGATTACCAAAGGCGAGCATTTGCCACCAATTTTGTATTTTTGCAGTTTGAAATGAAAAGCGGCGTTTCGCACATATTATTAATAGGGATGCTGCTGCTTGGCAGTGTCGCACAAAGTGTCGCGCAAATCAATTCGAAAAACTACGAGATTGAAGCGCGAGTGCACTACGGCTACATGTATTTCCAGAACGACGAATCGCATTCAGCCTTAGGACGTTACTGCGGGCACACCCCATCGTTCGAGTTCTCGCTGCACCGCAATACCTACGGGCAGCATCGTTGGGAAGTGCTTCACAACTATCCTGCCATTGGCTTGACCTTCTATTATTCAGGGCTTAATGGCAGCCCATATTGCGACGAATTGGGTCAGGTGTTTGCACTCTATCCGTTCATCAATTTCCCAATCAATACGAGCGAGAACAGCAAGATAACCTTCAAGTTGGGCGTAGGCTTGTCGTATCTCACCAAGAAATATGACCCGCTTGAGAACTTCCACAACTATGCCATCGGATCGCATGTGAATGCAGCCATCAACCTGTCGTTTGAATACCGTCAGCGCTT
>JAZQPN010000527.1:0-10685 GCA_045628585.1 Bacteroidales bacterium
GGCAGCCCTCACCCCAGAAGAGCGCGACTTCTACCAAATCAGCCTTGATTCCTTCCGAACCAACATGGCCGTGATGGAACACGAGCGGAATGAAGGACGCGCTGAGGGAAGAGCTGAGGGAAGAGCTGAGGGAAGAGCCGAGGGAAGAGCCGAGGGATTAGCTGAGGGATTAGCTGAGGGTCGCGCCGAGGGATTAGCTGAGGGTTTATCCACTGGTCATGCCAAAGGATTGGCCGAAGGCGAAAAAGCAAAAGCCATTGCCATTGCCGCTAATCTAAAGCAGATGGGAGTTTCTACCGAAACCATCATGCAGGCAACAGGATTAGATGCAAAGGAAATCGAAGAACTATAGGGACAACATCGTTTCACACAATCCCTATAGTCTTGTTTCACTTTTTTCATTTCTTTTTTCCTTCTCCACTAATCGTCCGGATGAGGCATCCTTGAAATTACATTCCGCAAACTCTTTCTTCATGTCCTCAATCTGCTTCCTGCACGATTTCGATATGCTGATGGTTTGCTTTGCCTTTTCAAGTAAATCTAGGATTCTGCATAGCAATCATAATATCTATTCTTCAATTGTTTACGGATAATTTTCAATAATTTGCTTTCAAATTCAGTTTGCAAAAGCAAAAGCTTTAAAAAAAATCCAAAGGATATAGAAAGAAAAAATTCCTGTAAACATGCCGCAAAAGTTATCAACACACCTTGTTGAAAACTTGCGCGCATGCGCTATACTATTATTTAGGGATTTTTCTAATTTTGCCATTTCTACATTCATAGCAAAGAAATAAATTAAAATATTAAGTATCAACAAATTAAATTAAAACCAAATGAATCGTAAAATTACTTTTCTGTTGATGGCGGCACTATTGTTGTTTGGCCTCAATTCTCAGGCCCAACAACGCACCGTCGCATCAATCAATCTGTCGGAGCAAGGCTACGCCAATGGTCAAGATTTAGACGGCGTAAGCATTGCCATCGACAACAACATCAGTTTAGTGTTTAACAAAAATGGTGCTAACAATGGACCAAAGTATTATAACACAGGCACATCCGTTAGAGCGTATGGAGGCAACAACTTTATTGTTTCCGCTACAAATGGCAACATTACCGCCATTTCATTGACCTTTGGTTCAGGCGATGGTTCAAACGACATTTCCACTGAAAACGGCACGTATTCCGATGGTAACTGGACTGGAACCGGTTCTTCCGTTACATTCCTTGTTGGAGGAGCTTCCGGCCATCGACGCATTAAGATTGTCGAAGTGACCTATGGATCCGGCAGCACACAGGAAACCGTAGCCACGCCGACTTTCACCCCTGTAGCTGGCAACTACACTGAAACACAAAACGTTACGATAAACTGCTCGACAAGCGGTGCCACAATTCATTACACCACCGATGGTTCAACGCCTTCAACATCGAGCAGCGTTTACAGTTCTCCCATTGCTGTTTCCACAACCACGACCATCAAGGCCATGGGCGTGAAAAGCGGCATGGACAACAGTTCGGTGGCAAGCGCAACCTATTCTTTCCCAACACAATATGCAACCATTGCAGCTTGGAAAGCCGATCATACCTCAACAAGTTCACAAACATCCGTCATCACCGGCGATGTCACAGTAATCCATCAGACAGGCAATTACCTTTATGTCCAGGATAACACCGGCGCTTTGCTCGTATATGGCAACGCAGTCACAAACACCTACAATAGTGGCGATGTCATCAGCGGCGGACTTGTCGGAACGTGTTCCATTTACAACGGCCTGACAGAATTCATGGCACAGCAGAATCCAGCAGCTGGCACAAGCGGGACAGCCGTCGAGCCAACCGTTGTAACCGCTGCCCAAATCATTGACAACTACAGCAATTACGAAAGCATGCTGGTCAAGATTGAAGGCGTAACTTTCGACAGCGACCACACTTTCAACACTTCAAACACGGCTGGGCGCACAGCAACATTCACTCAGAATGGCACTGGAATGACCTGCTTCGACAACTACAAGGTTCTTGCCGGTCTGGAAGTCAGCAGCACGCAAACCGTCGACATTATCGGCATCGTCGGATGCTACAACTCCACAAAACAGGTATTCCCACGTTCAACAGAAGACATCGTCTTCTCCGTCACTCCAATCGAAACCGTTGCCACACCAACCTTCGATCCTGAAGGCGGCACATTCACCGAAGCACAGAACGTCACCATTAATTGCGCAACAAGCGGAGCTACAATCCATTACACAACCGATGGCACTACGCCTACAGCAAGCAGCACGGTTTACAGCACTCCTATTTCCGTGACTGAAACCATGACCATCAAGGCTATTGCACTGAAGGAAGGCATGGAAAACAGCGAAATTGCCGAAGCCACTTACACCATTCAGCCTGCGACAGCCTACACCTTCAACAGGATTTATTCGCATAATGCCGTCACTACAACCGACACATACATGATTGTTGATGTTGCAAGCGGCAAGGCCTTGACTTCCGCAAACGGCACCGCAAGCGCGCCTGCCGCCGTTGAAGTTGCCGTCAACAACGATCAAATCACGAGCAGCGATGCTTCTCTGTTCTGGAAATTTGAAGCCACCGAAGGCGGATACATCATCTATCCGGCAAGCGGAAACGACACCTGGCTTTATTCGACCGCTGCAAATAACGGCGTGCGTATCGGAACCAACGAAGCCAATGTCTGGGCACTTGACATCACCGATGAAACCAACACCGATTATCATGGATTTAAGCATGTTGGGACATCAAGATTCCTGGGTGTATATAACGATCAGGATTGGAGAGCATACACAACCGTCAACAATAACATCAAGAACACACAGATTGAAATCTTCGTTTTGGGCGAAGCCCCGACACCTGTTTACAATCCAGAACTCACCGTCAGCGCAACCCAGCTGGAAGGTTTCACCTACGAACAAGGCGCAGGCCCGTCAGCAACACAGAATTTCACCGTTTCGGGCAGCAATTTAACAGCTGACATCGTCATCACCGCTTCCGAAGACTTTGAAATCTGCCTCACCGAAGACGGCACATTCGCTTCCTCACTGACTTTGCCATTTGGCGAAGGCAACGTGGCAAACACAGCAATTTATGTCAGACTTGCCGCCGGCCTTGAAAGAAACACCTACACGGGCAACATCACCATTGCTTCGGAAGGTGCTGAAAGCAAAGGAATTGCACTTTCTGGCAGCGTTACAATCAGCAATGCCGTGGCAACACCAACCTTCACGCCTGCCGCTGGTTCATTCATCAGCACACTAAGCGTCAGCATTTTGTGCGAAACCGAAGGCGCAACCATTTATTACACGACCAACGGCGAAACGCCTACCACCGAAAGCAACGTCTACTCCGCTCCTATCACCGTCAGCGCAACGACCACCATCAAGGCTTTGGCCGTGAAGGATAATTTCATTGACAGTGAAATTGCAAGTGCAACCTACACCTTCCCACAACTGATGACCATTGCCAATGCACGCGCATTGAACACCAACGAATACGCATTGGTGGAAGGCATCGTGACCTTTATCGACAACAGGAACATCTACGTTCAGGACGCTACGGCGGGCATCGTCCTTTATCTGAACAGCAATACAGTTCCGTCAGCACTGGCCATTGGTGACGAAGTAAGGGCATACGGCAAAAAATCCACTTACAATGGTTTGGAAGAACTCACCGGCATCAATGGTTCAGACGCCGCCGTTTTCGCCATCAGCTCGACGGGCAACGAACTTCCTTTGGCCACTGTGACCATTGCCGAAATCATGAACGACTACAATGGTGCCAACATGCTGCAATCGACCAGAATCCGCATTGAAGGCGCAACCATCGGCGACATTGATACGAACAACAACACACCTATCACTCAAGATGGCAGCACGCTGAACATCTATCACATTCCAACCGTTGAAGGCATGACTGAAGGCGACCAAGTCAATGTCATCGGCATCATTGGCTGCTTCAATGCGCCACAACTGAGAGTTGCCTCAGCCAACGACGTGGAATACACCCACCGTCCAACCTTAACCGCCATTCCTGGAACAGTTTCCGGCATGACCTACGTTTATGAACAAGGTCCATCAGAAAACAACTACTTCCAAGTGTCAGGTTCAAATCTGGAAGACAATGTTTACATTTTCCCATCCGAAAGTTTTGAACTCTCCACTTCCGGCAACGATTTGTTCTACCCTGAAAGCCCAGCATCCATCATTCCTCCGATGTCAGGACACTTCAACGGAGTGAAGATTTACTGCCGTCTGAAAGCAGGACTCTCCGTTGGCACATACAACGAACTTCAAACCATTGTTTCGCGCAATGCCGATACCATTCAGGTCCGCCTGATTGGTACCGTCACCGAAAATGGCGGCGATGACGAGGACGGCAATTATGTCCACATCAGCGACATTTCGCAATTGACCAACGGCAGTCAGGTCGTCTTTGCCGCACGCTACGATGAAAACATGAACCACTATTACGCCATGCCGAACACGGCAAGCGGCAAGCCAAACGGCGTCGAATTTGCCAGCACCATGTTGGGCAGCGATGAAATCCTCCCTGAAACCATTACCGCTGAAGAAGTCAACTACACTTGGACCGTTACTTTCGACGGCACGAACTACACATTTACCAATGTTGAAGGTGCTTCAATCGGTTACGGCTCGAACGGCACCGATTTCGTGTCAGGCGGCGAAAAGACAACCTGGACGGTTGCTCCATACACGTCAGATGCAGGAAGCATGGTTCCTTATCACAATGCCTTCAGCATCATCAATGCAACGACAACTGGCAGAGGCTTTGCCTTGAACAACCAGCATAAATTCGGTGCCTACGCAATCTCCAATATGACCAGTGAGACCTACAACTTCAGCATCGACCTCTTCGTGAAGTCAGAAGGCCCTGTCACTCCTACCGTGGCCACTCCGACCTTCACTCCTGCTGAAGGCACTTATTACGAGGCACAGAATGTTACCATCAACTGCTCGACCGAAGGCGCTACGATTTACTACACCCTCGACGGTTCGGAACCTACAACCGGAAGCAGCGTTTACAGTACACCTATCGTGGTAAGCGAATCCACAATTATCAAGGCTATGGCTGTCAAGGATGGCTATGAAAACAGCGCCATTGCAACCGCTTCCTACATCATCCAGCTTGGCGTTGCCGTCATCTTCGACCAGGATTGGGAAGGCGAAATGAACGGCTGGACTTTCGTCGATGTTGAAGGTCCTTTGGCAACCTGGAACATTGCCCAATACAGCGGCAACCATTACGCCAATATCAACGGTTACAACAAGGGCGCCAACACCGACTGGTGCATCTCCCCTGCTTTCAACCTCGACAATTACGAAAATCCGGTTTTGAGTTTCAAGACTGCCAAGAACTACAATGGTCAAGATCTGCAAGTCTATTTCTCCAACGATTACGACGGCATCGATCCTACCACCGCAACCTGGACCGAACTCAGCGCCACACTCTCTGAAGGTTCATTTACATGGGCTGAATCAGGTGATATTGATTTAAGCAACTACAGCGGAACAAGCTGCTACATCGGCTTCAAGTACACCTGCACCGAAGACGAAGCCGCCGCTTGGGAAATCGACGACTGCCTGCTCGTCGGTCAGACTTCAAATCCAGTCGTTGTCGTAACGCCAATGACACTCAACGGATTCACCTATGTTGAAGGCAACGGTCCTTCAGCCGAACAATCCTTCACCATTTCAGGCATGAACCTCAGCAACAACATCACCATCACCGAAGCTGAAGATTACGAAATTTCAACCACTTCAGGCGAAAACTTCGATGCACAGGGAACCATCGTCCTGACTCCTTCAAACGGAACAATCGAAGAAACAACCGTTTATGTCCGTCTGATAGCCGGTCTTGAAATTGCAGATTACAACGAAGAAATCAGCATCACTTGTGTTGATATTGACGACATGGTAGTTGTTTGCAACGGTAGCGTCACAGAAGAAATCATTGGCGAGGATTACGTCCGCGTCAACGACCTCAGCGTTCTGACCAATGGCAGCCAAGTCATCCTTGCCGCCCGTTACGACATTGATGTCCTCAACGGCTACTATGTGATGACTGCTGCAACCTCCGGCAAACCTACCGGCGTCGGCAGCACAACCACGATGTCGGGCAGCGATGAAATCCTGTCGAGTGAAATCACGAATGAAGAAGCCGTTTATGCTTGGACAGTTGGTTTCGACGGTTCCACCTATACCTTCACCAATGCCAGCGGCAACATGCTCGGCTACACCTCAGGCACCAACTTCGCCACCAACGGCGACAATACCGCCTGGATGATTGCTCAAGCCACTGCAAGCGATACCGCTGCCATGGTTCCTGGTTACACTGGTTTCACCATCATCAACCAAAACGTTGATACCCGTGCCGTTGCGATGAATGCATCCTACAATTTCGGTGCCTACTCAACATCGAACATGACAAATGGCAATGGCAGCGAATACAACTTCTATTTAGACATCTTTATCAAGGGTCAAGGTGGTGATCCAACGGTTAACGCACCTGTCTTCAGCCCTGCTGCCGGTACTTTCTACGAAGCTCAAAATGTCACCATTACTTGTTCAACTCCTGAAGCCGAAATCTTCTACAGCCTCGAATCTGAAGAAGGTCCTTGGACTGAATACACCGAAGCCATCACCGTCGACGAAGACATGACCATTTGGGCCTACGCCGAAAAGGAAGGCTACAACAACAGCGCCGTGGTCAGCGCCGAATACATCATCCGCGACGACGTGGTCATCATCTTCAACCAAGATTGGGAGGGCGATTGGAACGGCTGGACACAAGTCAGCATGGAAGGCGAAAGCGAATGGACGATTGCCGAACACGACAACAACCACTACGCTTACATGAACGCCTACAACGACGGCATCAACGAAGACTGGCTGATTTCTCCAGCCTTCGACCTTGAAGCCTACACCAACGTCATGCTGAACTTTAGAAGCGCCATGAACTACAATGGACCGGACATTGAAGTCTATTTCTCAAACAATTACGATGGCATTGACCCGACAACCGCTTCATGGCTGCCGCTCAGCTGCGACCTCTCGCAAGGTTCCTGGACTTGGACCGAATCGGGCGAAATCAGCCTCGATGAATTCACCGGAACAAACTGCCACATCGCCTACAGATACACTTCAACGGAAACCGAAGCCGCCGGTTGGGAATTTGATGACATCATGTTGACCTCTGGCGTCAGCACCATGCCAATCATTATGGCTGCACCTAGTTATATTAATGGCTTCAGCTACACTTACGGTGAAGGTCCTTCAGAAGCCACCACTTACGAACTGAGCGCTGCCAACCTTGACGGCGAAGGCGAAATCATGCTCCTCGTCACCGAAGGCTTCGAAATCTCCTTGGATGACGAAACCTACGGCGAAGAACTTGAAATTGCATACGCTGACGGTCAAATCACCGACCAGCCTATCACGGTTTACGTCCGCATGAGCGAAGGCCTTGAAATCGGTGAATACGAAGCAGTCATCATGCACGAAGGCGGCAATGCTTACACCGAAGTCGACCTTGCCGGTGAAGTCATCAGTGCCGAACAGCCTTACATCGATGCTTTCATGCCAATGTATATCCAAGGCAACAATGGCAGCAACAACAACCGCGTTCCGGTTGCCATTGCCGTTTACCTTGAAAACCTCGAGCCGAACACCACTTACCGTTACACCAACCAATTCGTCGATGCTAACGATGGCGAAAACGTTGCCGGTGCAGGTAATGTGATTTATGCCAACACCGACGGTTTCTACCGTTCGACCAACCCAAGTCTCTCAACAGAAGGCGGTTACGGTGAATTCACCACTGACGAAGCGGGCGAAGGTTTCGCATGGTTCATCAACGAGCCTACGGCCAACACACGTTTCACTCCTGGCAATCAGGTCTATCTCCGCATCCGTATCAACGACGGCCACGACGGAACTACTGTCGACCAAACCTTCACAACCGAAGATTATGCTACAGTTCTCAATTTCGGCACTGAAAACGATGAATATCAAGGCACTGCATTTTATGCCAAGAGCGACGAAGCTCCTATGAATTTTGTCATGATGTTCTCAAGCGACTATGACTGGCGTCCAACCTACTCAACCAGCATCGAAACGACTGGCATTGATTACGCAAGCATCAACCAATATGCTGATTTCTACAAAGATGTAGTTGCCGGCAAAGACGGTTACTTCGGAGGCATCATCCCGAATGTCAACGAAGACGGCATCAACATCATCTGGGTTCTTGATGAGGAAAGCTACATCATCGGCGAATACTACACTGAAAACGGCGATGGCGTTTGGGGCGATGCTCAGACAGCCAACCCACAAGGAGGTCTTGATGAAGTCATCTTCATCGACCTCAGCGAATTAAGCGTTGATGAAAATACTGACACGACGGTTGATGTCCAGATCTGGAACACCAAGAATGAAATCATCGTTGAAAACCGCGACAATGCCCGTTACAACATGACAGTCTGCAACATACTCGGTCAACCGGTGATGGCCACCGAAATCCAAGGCAACAGCACACAGCGCTTCAGCCACAATTTCGCTGCCGGCCTTTACATCGTGACCATGCAGAACAACGAAAACAAGGTTTCCGCAAAGATTATCGTCAGATAATCCGTGCTGAAACAAAATCTGAAAAGAGTGTGTCGGAGTTCCGGCACACTTTTTTTGTGCCGAAACGCGAGGTTCCGGTAAAAACACGCGAAAGCAAAGATTAATGAAAGATTTGTGTTAGAATTGTTCCCCACAAAAAGCGCATGACACATGGAGACAAAACGCACCGAAAATTGTTTTTCGACATTCTTTTCCCCATTATCCCGAAAAAAGACGTATTTTTGTCAACTTTAAAAAGAATGAAATGGAGAATTTTGTCGTATCTGCAAGAAAGTATAGACCAGCGACTTTTGATACCGTCGTGGGGCAAGAGTCCATCACATCGACCTTGAAAAACGCCATCCGCAACAACACTTTGGCACAGGCTTTTCTGTTTTGCGGTCCGCGCGGCGTGGGCAAAACCACTTGCGCCCGTATCATGGCCAAAACCATCAACTGCCTCCACCCGACCGAAACGCTTGAGGCCTGCAACGAATGTGAATCGTGCAAAGCTTTCAACAACAACGCTTCGTTCAACATCTACGAACTCGATGCCGCATCAAACAACTCGGTGGAAGACATCAGAAGCCTTGTAGAGCAGGTGCGCATTCCCCCGCAAATCGGACAGTATAAGGTCTACATCATCGACGAAGTTCACATGCTTTCGTCGGCAGCTTTCAACGCCTTCCTGAAGACTTTGGAAGAGCCGCCAGCGTATGCCAAATTCATTTTGGCCACGACCGAAAAACACAAAATCATTCCTACCATTCTTTCACGTTGCCAGATTTTCGACTTCAAGCGCATCACCGTTGAGGACATCGCGAAGCATCTCGCTTTCGTCGCCTCGAGCGAAGGCATCACCGCCGAACCCGAAGCACTCAACATCATCGCCCAAAAAGCCGATGGCGCCTTGCGCGACGCACTCTCCATTTTCGACCAAATGGTCAGTTTTTCGGGCAAAAACATCACCTACAAGGATGTCATCGAGAACCTCAACGTACTGGATTACGACTATTATTTCAAAATCGTCGACGACATTCTGCAAGGCAACACAACCGACATTCTGCTCCTGCTCAACGACATCATCAGCAAAGGCTTTGAACCACAGCATTTCATCAGCGGATTAGGCAACCATCTGAGGAGCCTCTTGGTGGGCAAGGATGTCGCCACCGTGCAACTGTTGGAAGTCAGCGAACAATTGCGGCAGCGCTACATTCAGCAAGCCGCCGTTTGCCAGATGCCATTCCTGCTGAGAGCTTTGGACATCAACAACCAATGCGACATCAATTACCGCAGCGCCAACAACAAGCGCCTGCATTTGGAAATCGCACTGCTGAAGATGTGTTCGCTCTGCTCGCAAGCCTTGAACATGCCCGAACCGACGAACAATGCGAAGCCTGCGATGAATCCATCGCAACCGCAAGCAAGACCTGCCGTTGCCCAACAACCTACGCCACAACCGCAAACTCAGTCAACGGCTCAGCCCGTTCAGCAACAGCAATATACGCCGCAACCGACGGTAAACCAGCAACCCGTTCAACAACCTCAGCCTGCCCCACAGCCGACTGCTGCACCACAAGCGCAGAACCAGACGCAACAGACCACGGCTACCCGTCCGAGAACCGTAAGAAGTTCCATCTCCATTATGGGTTCAATGGAGCAAGCTGCAAAGAAAGAGGAAGGTCCTGAAGAGACTTGGAACAATCCTTTCACGCAAGCGCAACTGGAAACGGTTTGGGCTGATTTTGTGGAAAAACACAGAAACGTTTCACCGAGTTTTGCTGCCAGCATAGGGAAATACAAACCCACTCTGGGAGCAAATTTCGAGATTCATTTCCCGGTCGACAACCTGCTTTTCGAACACGAAACCGACAGCATGGTCGCCCTTAAAACACATTTAAAGAACACATTACATAATAATCAATACAAACTCATTCCCGAAGTTCAGGAAAAGCCTGCCGAAATTGATGCTTATACCGACAAGGACAAATTCGAGAAAATGGCGCAAGCCAACCCGATGCTGCGCATGATGCAGGCGGAACTCAA
>JAZQPN010000528.1:0-2817 GCA_045628585.1 Bacteroidales bacterium
GGATGATTTTTTCGTCGTTGCCGCTCACCATGTCGAAAAGTCGGGTGCGTTGCCGCGTTTTGAAAACTTCAGCTGGCACTTTGTCGTTTTCTACAAAATCGAAGCTGTCTTTTGTCCATCCGATTTTCTGCCTGTTGATGCGGAAAACGGTTTTCGTGTCATAGATTTTGGAGCTGAGACGTTTGGCAAAAATCATTCGCAACCAGTCCTTTAGCCTGTCTTTGAACATGTAGCTGATGACTAAGGCGACTAAAAACGGGAAAGTGAAATTGCCGTATTTCTGCTGGAAAAAGAACGATGCGACGGTGGCGAAAATCATGGCGATGCCGGCTGCTGCACTGTAGAAAATCTGCTCGATGAGAAAGGTGTTGTGGCTCTTGTTGGCTTGAAGGAAAAGGTCGCTCTCGGCGAATTTTTTCAGCAGGCTGGCATGGTAGACGAAACGACCGTTTCCATCTTCGCTTTCGCGATGTATGCGAAGGTAGTTTTGTGCGTTTTTGTACTCTTTTTCAGCGATAAGTACCTTTTTGAAAATCGGTTCAAGTTGTTGGTATTCAGTTTGATGTTTAAGGCGGATAAACTCGCGCAACCTATAGCCGTATTGCTCCATGATGTTGCTCAAAAACTCATCGCCGTAGTGGAAGGCTTGCAGAATCTGTTGGTCGGTCTTTTCATCAAGCTGGTCTTTAAGGTTGCGGAATTTTAAAAGTACTTTTGGCGCATCATTCAGGAAATCAATTGTTTGTGAACATAGATTTGAATCTTTGCTTTTTGTAATGGTATTGTAGGCTTCGCGTGTCGAGCTTTTCGAAATGGCGCAATACATTTTAATGGCATGAAGCAAAGTGTCATGGTTTTCGGCATCGGCTTGAATTTCCTTGACGTTTGTTTCAAGCAACTGGTAGGGAAGAAGCGTGTCGTTGTTGGCCAAATCGTGCAGCATATAGCTCGGGGTGATAAGCCTCACCCCCGACTTGATGTCGCGGTAGAAATTCTCTTTCGGATACTTGCTTTTGTTGATGTCGAGACTATTGGGCACGAAAATCCAGGTATTCATTACGAAATCGTTGACATTCAGAATGTTCTGATTTTTCTTCGCAATGAAACCGACCTTAAACTCCAAGGTGAATTTGTCGTGTATTTTAGTCTGTAAATCAATCATGTGTGGGTTTGATATTGGTTTTCAGTTTTCAGTTATCAGTTTTCAGTTATCAGTTATCGGTTTTCGGTTATCAGTTATCTACTGAAACTTTGGAACTCTGAAACGTCCCTTCGACAAGCTCAGGGAGCTATTTTTCACCTTTCCACTTAAACACTTTCCACTTTTAACGTTTTCTCACCGATATTGTTCATCCAGATTGAAATTTTCAGGAAACTTTGCCTTTACGTCTTTGTAGTAATCCCAAATTTCAGCCAAATCCTTTTCGTAATCGCCCGATGCTGTCATCACTTTTTCCATTCCGCATCTTTTCTTTTGGAAGTCGATGAACCCCAATACGATAGGTTGTTTTGCGCCTTCGGCAATGTAATAGAATCCGCGTTTCCACTGGTTGACTTTTTTGCGCGTGGCTTCGGGACAAATGACCAGAAACACTTCGTCGTTTTTGTTGAACATGTCAATCATTTGCTCGACGAGGTTGTTGCGGTGGCCACGGTTAACGGGAACTGCACCGAGTTTCAGAAGTAAACCTCTGACAATCGGATATTTGAAAAACTCGGCTTTCATCATCATTTTGAAATGCAGACCTTGCGACCAAAAAAATGCCCATCCGACGAAAAAATCTTCGATAGAGGTATGGGGCGCCACAATGCAGACGCCTTTGCGGATGTCGGCAGGAATTTCGTTGACAACAGTCCACCTGTTGATTTTCAGATAAAAATTTCCGATGGCTTTGCGTAGACTCATGATTGCTGGATTGCGAGGCTAGGGAGTTTCGAGGCCTCGGGATTTCGGGATTGCGAGGTCTTAAACTCTCGCAGTCCCGCAGTCTCGCGGCCTCGTTTTCCCATCGTCTCTGGTTTTTACCAAATTGCAGCTCTCTTTTCAGGAGCGATGTAGAGTCTGTCTTCCGGACTGATTTCGAATGCTTCGTAGAAGTGAGGCATGCTGCCGAGTGCGCGGTTGACGCGGGCTTCCGCCGGTGAGTGTACGTCTTCCTTGATGCGGCGTTCGAGGGCCTTGTCGCGGATGTTGTTGCGCCAGATGGTGCCGTAGCTGATGAAGAAACGCTGGGCAGGGGTGAAGTTGTCGATGCTTTCGTTGCGTTGAGCTTCTTCGGTCATCTGATAGGCGTCCCAAGCGATGTTCAGACCGCCGAGGTCAGCGATGTTTTCACCCAGGGTGAGTTCGCCATTGATGTGGTTGCCGCGGAGTTCGAATTCGTTGAAGAGTTCGACGAGGCGTTGCGTGCGTTCCTTGAAGTTGGCGGCATCTTCTTCAGTCCACCAGTCGTTGAGGTTGCCTTTTTCATCGTATTTGCGGCCTTGGTCGTCGAAGCCGTGCGTCATTTCGTGGCCGATGACCACGCCGATGCCACCGTAGTTGACGGCATCGTCAGCGTTCTGGTTAAAGAAAGGAGGCTGAAGGATACCAGCAGGGAACACGATTTCGTTCATGTCGGGGCTATAGTAAGCGTTGACGGTCTGTGGCGTCATGAACCATTCTTCCTTATCGACAGGCTTGCCCAATTTGGCCATTTCTTCGTCGTTTTCGAAGCGGACGGCGTTGCGGATGTTTTGGAAGTAGGAATCGGCAGTGACTTCATATTTGCTGTAGTCTTTCCACTTGTTTGGATAGCCGACTTTCACGTTGATGGC
>JAZQPN010000529.1:0-1914 GCA_045628585.1 Bacteroidales bacterium
TTCAACAGCAAAGGCGAACTGCTCATGCAGCAACGCGCCTTCTCGAAATACCACTCCCCTGGCCTTTGGACCAACACCTGTTGCAGCCATCCACGCGAAAACGAGACCATCGAAGAAGCCACAAGCAGAAGACTGATGGAAGAAATGGGCATGAAATGCGACATGAAAGAAGCCTATACCTTTATCTATCAGGCACCTGTCGGGCAAGGTCTCACCGAGCATGAACTCGACCATGTCGTCATAGGCCACAGCGACGACACACCTATTATAAATAAAGACGAAGTCGCGTCATGGAAATACATGAACCTTGCTGACCTTGAAAACGACATCCGAATGCATCCAGAATGTTACACCGAATGGTTCAAGATCACTTTCCAGGATTTGCTAAAACATATCTGATCCTTGTGCGAATCGATTTAAATCATTAATTTTGCGCCATCATTTCGCTGAAAAATCCAATTTATTTGTTTCCTATTTCAAAACGAAACCCTTATGTCGGAACTGACGATGAACAAAATAGAATACATGATCATCCTCGTGCAGATGTTCGCTGACAAATATTGCATAAGTAATCGCTTAGCTTTCAATTACCTACAGCAATACAACGGCATACAATTATTGGAAGAACACTATAACGTACTTCACACTTTGTCATACGATGATGTGATTGACGACACAGCGGTTTTTTGCCGAAAAAACGGAGGATACTTACAATGAAACTCTATCATGGTTCAAATGTCGAAATTCAGGCCATTGATTTGACCAAATCCAGACCTTTCAAGGATTTTGGGAAAGCCTTTTATCTGTCTGCGGACAAAAATCAAGCCTTTGAAATGGGACAGTCCAAATCAGCATTGTTTGGCGGCAATCCCGTCATTAGCATTTTCGAATTCGATGAATCAATAATGTCATCAAGCGAATTGAAAGTGAAAGTCTTTGAGCAATACGATAAGGAATGGGCCGATTTCATTTTTGCAAACAGAAACAAGGCAAGCAAGGGTTTCTCACATGGCTACGACATCGTTTATGGTCCAATAGCCAATGACAGCGTTGGGAATCAGGTGTTTCGCTACAAAGAAGGATATATATCATTCGACGATTTCATCAACAACTTGAAGCACAAAGGAGGCATCACCTTTCAATATGCCTTCTGCTCAGAAAACGCAATAGCAAAACTGAAGAAACTATGAACGTGACACAAAAAGAATTCGAGTTCATGAAATTGTGCATGACTAAAGAATTGACCGCAATGCTTATGGAAGAAAAAGGATTCGGATTACAAGAAGCATTGGAAATCATCTATAATTCATGGACTTACGAAAAACTTTCCGACCCCGAAACAGGATTGTTTTTTCAAAGCGCAGGATATGTGTATTCATTCCTTGAAGACGAATTGAAATCGGCAAAACGTATTTGAATTTCCTTTGTTGATGATTGAAATCAATTGATTTTCACCCGATAAAGGCTTCTTCTATCGCCGTTCTGTTTCCTCGAATCCAAGAAAAGATAATAGGCATAGCCATCGTAAACCTGAATCTTTGTCGGATAATAATGTTGGTCCAACTTATAGGATTCGCCGACATTGCCGTTTTTCAGATTGATTTCCTTCAGCGTCACCTTGCCATCCGTGATGAACTGCCCGTAGCATTTGCCTTTGGCGGCATCCACAATCACATTTTTATCCCATGGATTATTCGATTCCAAGTTTTTGGCATAACCGCTTTTCCTATGAAAGGCGATGACACTTTTCCACAAGAACTTGCCCAAATTGTCATAGACATACATATAATCATTCTCAAAATCAAACAGATAAAGCCTATTGTTGATTGAAACCACCGGACTATAGACAGGAGGAAAGAACAAACGCACTTTTGGATTACTCCGTGGATTATTTCGTTTTGCATTTTCCTCTTG
>JAZQPN010000530.1:0-1969 GCA_045628585.1 Bacteroidales bacterium
TTTCGGCAATGGCTTTCTTGGCTTCGTCTTCGCTGAAAACGGTGAAGGCCGAGGCAATGAACTTGCTGCCTTTTTCCTTGTAAAGACCTTCGCCCGGCGTGGAAAGCATGTTGTAGGTGTCGTCGTTCGTCATGGTTTCAAAGTGATTAGGATGACAGCAATGATGGCCAGAGCCAAACCGATGTAGTTTTTCGCCGAAAGCTTTTCCTTGAACAGCAGCCGGCCTGTGATGGCGGTGGCGCAAACCACCCCTATATTATAAGTGGGGAAGAGGAAAACGTTGTCGAAAATCCTCATGCAGTGATACATGCAGTAGGTTGAGAAAAAATTCACCAGACCCAATCCGATGCCGCCTACAAAGTCCTTCCATTGGAATTTCGACTTGCCTTTGATGCGGTCGAAAAGCACGATGGCCAAACCGAAAAGCAAGGCGATGAAGTAGATGAAGGTGATCATGAAGGTCATGTCGTCGGCCTTGTTGAGTTGTTCGGTGAATTTCATCAGCATGTCGCCGGTGCCTGTCCCTAGGAAAATGGCTATCGGCAGAATGACAAGCCAACCGATGCTCTTTTTGCCGCTTTCGCTTTTGCCTCCGACAATCATGCAAAGTGCGGCAATGGCCAAAACGATGCCAATGATGGAGGGAAGATTCAGTTTTTCGTGAAACAGAATCACGCCTAAAGTGGTGGGAATCACGACGGAAAGCTTGCTCGACAGCGAAGTGATGGTCACGCCTGCGTGCTGGCTGGAATAGGTCATCAGCAGATAGGTGAGGATGAACCAGAACCCCGTCAGGATGGAAAGCCCGAACCAAGGCTCGGTAATGATTTCGGTCGGTGTGTCGATGCCTTTGCACATCAAAAGTCCCGCAACGGTGGCGGCGACATAGTTGGCGGCAATGGCGCGGTGGTTATCGATGCCGAAGCGGTCGAAAAGCCGCATGGCAATGAAAACGCAGGTCGAGCATAGTATGGCGAATATCAAGTATTGCATCGGCGGCAAAAATAAGGAATTTTTCTATTTTTGCGGCATGATTGGCTTTAATCTCACATTTGTCAGGCGATATTTCCGGTCGCAACTCGTCCGGAAGTTCAGCGAGAGGGAGGCGGAACAGCTGCTGCGCATTCTGTTTGAGGATTTGTTTGGACTTGACAGAATGAAAATCCTGATGACGCCGACCTTGAGCATCGATGAAATTCAGTTTCATCAGATGGAGATGGCCGTCGCCGATTTGCTGAACGACAAGCCGATACAATATGTGACGGGCGTGGCCGAGTTCTGCGATTTGAAATTCAAGGTCGATGAGTCGGTGCTGATTCCGCGCCCCGAGACGGAAGAGATGGTGCGGAAAATCGTGGCGCAAGACATTCATCCGAAACGCATTTGGGACGTTGGAACGGGTTCGGGCTGCATCGCCGTAAGTCTGGCCAAGCGTTTTTCCGATGCCGAAGTCTTTGCTTTCGATGTCTCGGAAAAGGCGCTTCAGGTGGCCGAAAGCAATGCCGTATTAAATAAGGTGAAGGTGAATTTCATACTCGATGATGTGCTGAATCCTCATTCCGAAATCTTTTCACGGCCTGTTGATTTGGTGGTGAGCAATCCGCCCTACGTCTGCGAAAAGGAACGCAAGACGATGGAAAACAACGTGTTGGATTGGGAACCCGAAAACGCGCTTTTTGTCCCAGATGGCAATCCGCTGCTTTTCTATCGGCAGATTTTGCATTTGGCTTCGGCCCAACTGACCGTAAACGGACAGGTCTGGCTCGAAATCAATGAGGCTTTTGGCGCTGAAATGCTCGGTTTGTGCCGTGAATGTGGCTTCGGAAAATCGGAAATCCTGAATGATTTTGCGGAGAAGCCGCGGTTTTGCCGGGCAGTAAAACAGTAAATGTGGAGGTGGTTTTTAGAAGGTGTTTGGATTCCCTTCATGAGGGTTTTGTGAGAAAATATCAGAAAACATGTAGACTTA
>JAZQPN010000531.1:0-11992 GCA_045628585.1 Bacteroidales bacterium
CATTCCTTCCATTTTTCGCCGATGAGTGCCGAAACCAATAATAACAAGGTGCTTTTCGGCTGATGGAAATTGGTAATCAGGCCTGTAATGACACGCATCCTATAACTTGGCGCAATCATCAGCGAAGTGCTTGCTTCAAGACGTGTAAGCTGATGTTTGTCAAGATATTGCAGAATCATTTGCAAAGAATCTTCCGTACTCAAAGATTTGTGGCTTTCGTAAGGATACCACTGGTCGACATGAAGATTGCGCAATTCCAAGCCTTGCTCTCTGAGCATCATGCCAATCCAGTAAAGGCTTTCCAAAGTACGCGTGCTTGTGGTTCCTACAGGGATGATGTTCTTGTTCAAATGACGGATAAGATTCTCAATCAGGCTGCGGCGCACAATGATGGTTTCGGAGTGCATGGCATGTTCACCTATGGTTTCGGTCGCCACGGGACGGAAAGTGCCGGCCCCGACATGAAGCGTCACCTCATCGAACTGAAAACCGGCGGTTTTCAAATCCGCAATCAAAAGTTGGGTGAAATGCAAGCCTGCCGTTGGAGCGGCCACGGAGCCATCGTAGCGGGCAAAAACAGTCTGGTAACGGTCGCGGTCTTCAGGCTCGGCATCACGGTGAAGATAAGGCGGCAAAGGAATTTCTCCCGCTGCTTCCAAGATGCTTGCAAAAGGCACATTTTCAGGCATCCATGAAAACTCAATTTCAGAATATTGGTCGTTTTTCTCTATTCGGTTGGCATTCAAAACTACGCTTTGGCCGTTCACATCCAAAGTCATGCCGAGCAAACCTTCGCGCCAACGCTTCGAATTGCCGACCAAGCATTTCCAACGCACCGGCGAAACGCTACTGAACGCAATCTGATAATCATCGTCGGGTTCCAAACAGAACACTTCGATATGCGAACCCGTATCTTTCAGAAACTGTAGACGCGCACGAATCACTTTAGTCTCGTTGAAAATCAGCAAGGCATCATTTGGCAAAAACTGCCCAATATGCTTGAATTGCGAAGCTCGTATCGCGTTGTCTTTCAGCACCAATAGTTTTGATGCGTCGCGCTCAGCCAAAGGATATTTCGCAATGCGTTCATCGGGCAACGGGTAATCATACTCCTCAATGCTAATGTCTTTAACTTCCTTCATCATCGAAATTTTGCGCAAAAGTAACCTATATTTTCCAAAAAACAGCTACCTTTGCAGCAAAGTGGAAGAAAATGTTGAAAAGCGTTATTCTGAAAATCGAACTGACAAAAGCGTTTATCCTTAAATTCCTGAAATTCGGTGTCGTAGGATTTTCGGGTGTTTTCGTCAATTTCGGAATCACCTTCGTCTGCAAGGAATGGCTGAAACTGAACAAGTATCTCAGCAACATACTTGGTTTCGTTTTCGCCGCCACAACCAACTATTTCCTGAACCGCATCTGGACTTTCCAAAGCGACAACCCTCAGATTGGCACCGAGTTCGTGAAATACTTCGCCGTGGCACTTGTCGGTTTGGGCCTCGACACGCTCACGGTTTACCTGCTCAACGGAAAACTGAAATGGAATTTCTACCTCAGCAAGATTTTTGCCGTCGGTGTCTCAACGCTTTGGAATTTCTTTGGCAATCTGCTGTTTACGTTTGCCTAATCAGAGAAATTTATCGACAAAGATGAAAGGCATCAAGGTCTCGATGCCATCGAAAGCCATCACCGGACCCGTTTCGCCTTGACACAAAATGCGTAACTTGCGCTGCGAATTTTTCTCCACTTCCACCATCACCTGACGGCAGGCTCCACAAGGTGCAATCGGCTCATCGACAAGCGTTTTCTCGGAATGGGCGGTCACGGCAATCGCTTCAACAGCCACACCAGGATATTGAGCCTGAGCGCTAAACAAAGTGACACGCTCGGCGCACAAGCCACTCGGATATGCCGCGTTCTCAATGTTGTTTCCCGAAACGATGACACCATTAGCCAAACGCACCGCCGCTCCGACATGAAACCTCGAATAAGGCGCGTATGCGTTTTCAGCTGCCTTATGCGCATATTGCAGCAAATCAGCGTCTTGCGCATTCAGTTCATCGGGGTTGTCATACACTTCGTAAGGTGAAACAAATTGTTCTTTTCTCATAGGATGTCAATTTTCAGATTGTTCGTTATCCGGACGAGCAAGCAGGAACAAGGCTTCGAAGAAAGCGAAAAACGTCACTCCGGCTTGCGTTTCGATTGTGTCTTCAGGCAACATCGACAGCAAAATGATGCAAAGGAAAATGGAGTACAGATAAGTACGGTTTTTCTTATTTGAGCAATAAGGCAGCAACAAAACGGCAAGTAAAAGCAGCAAGCCAACAGCGCCAAACGCCACAGCAATGGAAAGATACTGGTTATGCGCCCTGCGCCTGTAGTTCAAATCCAATGGTGAATTCAATTCGTTATAAGCCTGTTGGTACAAGTCGGGAGCGTCGCCAGTCCCAATGCCGAAAACCGGATGTTCCTTGATTTGGTAAAGCGAAGCCCTCGTGTATTCGATGCGCTGCGACAAAGAGCCGCCGTTAGGATAATTGCAATGACGGTAAAGATTATACTCAAACAAAGTGGAGGAAATTCTCGCCCTCACGCCAGGATGAAGCCAATTGTTATAGTTCGGAATGCCTTGCTCCACATTGCGGATGTCCTGTTCGTCCAAGGCCATCACGCCTTCGGCATCTTTACGCAAGCCTTTTGAAGTAAGATAACGCACCAAAGTCGCTTCAAGTTTTTCGCCATTCAAAGTCAGGCCGTCGAAATCCAACTGGCTGCGCGAAGGCCAGGTCTCACGCATTTCCTTTTGGCAATAATACAGCCCAATGTAGCGTCCGTCCTCAGCAATAAAGTAAGTCGTGTCGTGCCAATACCAATTCCCTTGAGCCGTTTTTTTCGGCAAAGCCGCCAAATCGACTTTTTCGACACGCATCATCGGCTTCACCATGCGATAGAACTTATAACCGCATAATGCCGTCACGGCAAGCAGAAACAACAGCGTTACATGAAGCAAGGAGCGGCCCCGGCGCAAATGGCTCAGCAGATAAAGCAAAGTCACAAAGATGCTGCCGCAAAAAACCACATAACCCGATAGCGACTCGAAAATGTAAACCTGAATGCAGAACCACGCCATCAGCATGACTTCAATTATACGTTCCCACCATTTTGACTGCCGTTTCAAAAGATAATAGCCCGTGATGAAAATGCAAAACACAATCTGCAGGCAGAAACGGATATGGCTGATGAAATGCGATATTTCGCGCACATCCTGATAATCGTGCCTGGCATAATGCGCAAAGCTGAAACAAGTAGCTATGAAGACCGAAAGCACATAAACATTGAGCAGCAAATCGAATTGCTTTTTGCCCAAAGGCTTCATCGACGACAGCACGAAAGGCAAGACCAGCAGCGGCAACTTAATGCGCAAATCCTTGAAAGCATACTGAAAATCAGATGTATAAACCAATCCGAAAACATGAAGCAGATACAAGGAAACAAGCAGCAGCGCAATCCAATTGTGCGTGAAACGGCGCCACTTTTCCTTAAAGTCCTTATTGACGGCACCATCAATAATCCAAATGCCGACCATCCAGAATTGGGCGACACTCATCAGGAAAGGCGAAAGCGTGAGGCTCACCGCCATCATCAGCAGGCCGAAAAAATAAGCCGGCTGAATCAAATTCCTATAGCTGCCCAAACTTAACATCACTTGCCTAAAATCTTACGGTATTCGTCCTTGCCATTTGTATTGAGCAGGATCTCGATGGCGCGGTTCAAGTCGGGGTCGTTTTTCAGGTTGGCCACTATCCTGCCCTTTTGGTAATAATAACGCCCGACAATCTCCGAGCGAAGCAGTTCCTCGATGTCCTTTCGGTTCTTCACCAAATCGTTGGCCTTGTTTGCGGCAAGCGTTTTTTCCAGTTCGTCGATTTTCCCTTTCACTTCATCCAAATAACCGTCATCCTGAGCAGCCTGTTTCAGCTTTTCCAAAGCCAGTTCACTCTGGGTGGTATAATTGAAATCCTTGCCCTTAACAAAATCCATAAAATCCTGATAGGTAGCATCATCGATTTTGAAAACATCGGCTGAATCAATCGACTTATGCTCAAAGCAGAACTTGTTGGCATAATCGAAAATGTAGTTTTTGCCGTAAAGATAAGCCGTGACGGTGGCGAAAGTGTCGCGCACAACTTTCACATCAGGCATGATGCCGTGACCTTCATAAACGGTGCGGCCACCCATCGTCTTGAAAGGCTTGCCGAGGCTGTCGTTCTTCACATTCACCGAATCTTTCTTGTGAGAATAGTCGATTTCCTGAATGCAGCGGCCGCTTGGAATGTAGTATTTGGCAATCGTAACCTTCATCTGGGTATTGTAATTCAAAGGCAAGATATTCTGAACCAAGCCCTTGCCGAAAGTCCTTTGACCAATGATGACGCCACGGTCGTAATCCTGAATGGCACCCGAAACGATTTCACTTGCCGAAGCCGAACCGCCATCAACCAAAATGGCCAACGGAATTTCCTCATCGAAAGACGCATTGTTTGTCGCATGAAGAGCGTTTGCATTTTGTGATTTGCCGCGCATCGAAACAACAGGTTTCCCTTTGGGAATGAACAGATTGACAATGTCGACAGCTTCGTTCAGCAAGCCGCCGCCATTGCCACGCAAGTCAAGGATGAAGCCTTTCAGTTCGTGGTTTTTCTTCATTTCGACTAACTTAGACTTCATTTCCGAAGCCACATCGCGGGTGAAACCGCTCAGCGAGAGATAGGCAATGCCATTATCGAAGACTGTATAATAAGGTATATTGTCGATTTTCACCTTTTCGCGTTTCAAGGTCTTTTCAACCGGCTTATCCTGACCATAACGGCGAAGTTTGAGCACGACATCCGTTCCAGGCTGACCTTTGAGCAGTTCGCTCACCTCGGCCGTATTCTTTTTGGGCGTGGCGTCGCCATTCACCGAAAGAATGGCATCGCCTGCCTGCAAACCAGCCTTTTGTGCCGGCCAACCATAATATGGATCGGAGATCACCGTGTATTCGCCATCGTAATGAATCAAGGCGCCGATGCCGCCATATTCGCCCGTGGTGATGAAACGCGCACTTTCGATTTCCGACTCAGGAATGAAGACCGTGTACGGGTCAAGACCCTGAAGCATGGCATCAATGGCGGCTTCGTTCAGTTCGCCCGGATTGATTTCATCGACATAATTCAGGTTCAGTTCGCGCAACAGGCTGTTGTAGATGTCAATGCTCTTGGCAATTTCAAAATTGTTCTGCTTCTCCTGTGCCATCAGGCCGAAAGGCAGTGCGAATAAAAGTAATAATGTTGTGATTCCGTATTTCATATTTGTTGTTTTTGTTTTCTGTTATCGGTTTTCGGTTATCGGTTTTCGGTTTTCAGTTTTCAGTTTACAGTTTTCAGTTTTCAGTTTACAGTTTTCAGTTTACAGTTTTCGGTTTACAGTTTACAGTTTTCGGTTTCCTTCATTCCGAATCTTTAAATCTTTAAATTTTAAATCTTGAATCCTTAAATTCTTGAATCCTACTTCCTACGGAACCGGGTCGTAGCCGCTGCCGCCCCAAGGGTTGCACGAAAGCACTCTTTTCAAGGTCAGCCAGCCGCCTTTGACGGCTCCGTATTTTCGAATGGCCTCGATGCCGTAGTTGGAACACGTCGGCGTGTAACGGCACGATTTTCCGATATAAGGGGAAAGTGTCACCTGATACACTCTGATCAAGAATATCAGGAACTTAGCGGGAATTTGCATCAGCCTTTTCATACCTATCGACAATCTCGTTTACGGCTTTTTGGGTCTTGCCCATCATTTCCACATACGAATGGATGACCGTGGCGCTATAGACTAACGCAACATCAACGGAAATATTGTTTCGTTCACAAACTGCATACAACGGAGCCTTGTTTTTGCGCCATGCTTCACGCATCATTCGTTTCACGCGGTTGCGTTTGAAAGCGTGATGGAAACGCTTTTTCGACACGGAAACCAGCAGGCGGCAAGTAGGCGGCTTCTCTCCGACAGGACGGAACATATACACGACCCTATATGGGTAACTGGAGAAGCCCAAACCCTTATCGAAGAGCGACACGATGTCGTTCTGCTTGCAGATTCTTTCGTATTTCGGGAGATCCTCCTTGACGGTCATAGCAAAACCATTGAGCGGCAAAGGTAAGACTTTTTCATTTCTTTTTGCTCTTCTTGAGTTCGGCGGCAAGATATTCCTCGATAGCCATGGTCATGGAAGGTGCCGTAGCCGTAGGAGCGCAGAAATTCAGTTCATAGCCCGACTCGGTGATGGCTTTGCAGGTGGCTTCGCCGAAACCGCCGATGGCGACTTCCTTCTGCTTGAACTTCGGGAAATTCTCTTTTAAGGATACAATACCGGCAGGGCTGAAGAACACCAGCATATCGTAATCGGCGATTTTCACGGTTTCCTTCAAATCGGCTGAAACAGTGCGGAACATCACGGCTTTGGTGAAGTTCAGCTTGGCTTCGGTAAGTGTCTGGATAGGTTCGTCGGAGCTGATGTTGGAGCAAACGAAAAGGTATTTCTCCTCCTTGTGCTTCTTCATGATTTCAACCAAATCGGGGAAGGTCTGGTTGCCGAAGAAAATCTTGCGCTTGCGGTACTGCACATAACGCTGCAGGTACAAGGCCGTCGATTCGTTGATGCAGAAATATTTCAAGGTCTCAGGCACGGCATAGCGCATTTCCTTGGCGACGCGGAAGAAATGGTCGACAGCGTTGCGGCTTGTCAAAATGATGGCGGTATGTTCCGCCAATTTGACATGTTCCTGACGCAGTTCGCTGGCCGTGACATCTTCAAGTTTTATGAATTTCTCGAACGTGAAGTTTACACCGTATTTCTTCATCATATCGCCGTAAGGTGTCTTGGCAATATCGGCAGGTTGGGGCTGCGACACCAGAATGGACTTAATTTTCATTCGTTCCCTTTTTTGTAGTTTGACAGTTTATCAAATGCTTTCGGAGCAACTAACTCATTAAAAAACAGAACCTTGGCTAAAATAGCGCAAGCCTGCCGTCAAGAGCAGTACACTCGGTGCGATTTGGAGGGTGCAAAAGTACAAAAAAATATAAAACGAAGGCAATTTTACCGCAACTCTTGTTTCTATTATTTCCAACACGAGGCGCATCAGGGCTGCAACAGCGAGGATTCCGATGCCAAACCAAACGAATGCCGAATACGGATTATATAGAAGAAGCCACAGTACTGGCTGCATGGCGATGAAGCCCATCGTGAAAACCGAAAGCTGCACCGTAACCTGGCGTTCGATGGCGTCTTTGGTGCGGAAAAGCCAGTTGAAAAGGTACAAAACAGCGAAACGCAGCACCACCCAACCGGCAACACAGCCCAACACGATGCCATAGACCTTAAAGGAATTGAATTTCGACACATCGCGCGACAGCACCACAAACGATTTCTGCAAAAACAAAGCTATCACGACGATATATACTATAATAAAGGTGATACCCAAAAAACTGTTCATTGGCGACCATTCGCGCAGCAGCTGGTTAGTATTCGACACGCCTGCAGACACTTGAAAAATCTGGCGAAACGGACGCGGATAGAGTTGCTTATTCAATACAACCATCAGCAGGACGATGCCCAAAATGATGAGTTCCCAACCTTGCAAAACATCGTATGATGCCCTTGGCATCGGCATCACCGCACCTTTGAAGCCCGTATCAATAAAGCTTGGCACAAGGCTGTCGCAAACTGCCGGGTGCGACAACTGATAGATGCTGTCGTAGACATGTATCAAAGATGACTGAAAATCCAGTTCGGGCATATCAGATGGTTTTGAAGGTGCAAAAATACACAAAATTTGGGTTTTCTCTCAGATGCCGCTTTAAGTTTGTGGCAAGAATTCCTGCAAATTTTTCGTGCTCAAATTCCCTTTCGATGAATTTTTGAAGGAGTTGCGACATGAAATATTGCCTGACAAATGCGAGAATAAAACCAATCAGGCTGCAAAAACAGGAAAATTCCTTACTTTTGCGGCAAATACGTTTTTATTATGATCAGATTGGAAATTTGTGCCAACGGCATCAAGTCGTTGAGAAACGCAATGGACGGCTGCGCCCAGTGCGTAGAGCTATGCGAGGCTTTGGAAGTCGGCGGACTGACACCTTCGTTTGGAACCTTGGCAAAGGCTGCCGAACTATCATTTATCCCAATTCGTGTCTTGATTCGTCCGCGCCCGGGAAATTACATTTACGACGAAGAGGAAACCGACCTCATGAAGACCGACATTATGTTGTGCAAAAAACTTGGTTTTGAAGGCGTTGTGATTGGCGCCTTGAACGATGAAGGCAAATTAGACGTGCCGACTATCAAGGCTTTGATGGAAGCTGGTGAAGGCTTGAAATTCACTTTTCATCGCGCCATCGATGCTTGCGTCAATCCATTTGAGGCCATGGACCAACTGATTGATTTAGGCTTCGACAAGGTGCTGACTTCGGGTGGCAAGCCCAAGGCCGAGGAAGGCATCCCGATGATTGCCGAGATGCAGGTGCGCTATGGCGACAAAATCGGCATCATGCCTGGCGGAGGAATCAATTTGGGCAATGTCCGCGATATTGTCAACATGACGGGTGTAAAGCATTGTCATGCTTCGCTGTCGCATTGGGTGCCGCGTTTCAACGAGAATCTTTATCCGAATCAAGTGGATAACACGGGCGCTCAGATGGTCTGGACAGAAGCCAACTACGAGCTGATTTACGAAACGGAAAAGATGCTGAATCCGATGTGATCAACAGCCAAAGGCAAGGTTTTCCATTGTGAGGCAAATCTGAATGTAGCCGTTGCTTGAAGACATACGCCCACCGGAATATGCTCTTGCCAGACAATCAAAAAAAATCCGCCTCGTTCTCGCGAAGCGGATTTTTTCATTTCAAACGTTTCCAACATTTTTCCTTGAAACGCTCATATCTATCATTCAAAGCCGCATTGTAAATGGCAATGGGTTTATGGGCTTCCTTTCCGGCAATCCGGAACTCTTTGTTCTCGGCTTTCCTGACGATTCTGTCTATTCTCCTTTCAAGTTTGTTGCCGCGGGTCAATGTTTTCAAGGTGTCGGCCAATTCGTTGGCATCGCTGCCTTGTGCTTTGAGTTTCCGCAAGGGGAACGGGATTTCATTCTTAGAATCAACCCAAACCGGCATGGCGAAACTACACCTCGAATAACCCATGGCGCACCAAAGCACTTCGCCATCCAAAACCACGCTTGAAACCGTCGTCGGGCGGGCGATGATGCTTTCCTTGGAAAGGTTTTTCAGAATCCACTGCGCATCAAACTTGCCTTTGTGAGCTTTCATCTTTTGCTCGACAAGTTCGTAACGGTCGTAGCCTTTCCCTTCGCCTTCGCGACCTGTGAAAGCGTAATTGGTGCGAATCAGATAGCCATCGCGTGGCACATCGAAACGTGTATAACCAAAATCATGCACTTCGAAATAGGCGGCATTGCCATTGGCATCGCTCACACCGAAATTGGCTTCCAAGCCATTGGGCTGCGGTAGCGAATCGATATAATGCTGAAAATCATCAATTGTCGTGCAAATCTGCAAGGCCTTTTTCATGATGATGCCTTCCCACGGACGGTTTTCATCAATGATGGGCGATAAGCCGTAGGCTACGCTGTTCATGATGGAAAAACCGACTTCGTTGGTTCCGCACCAAACGCTGGCACGCAATGAATCGTTGGAATCGACGACGCCCGTAAAGGAGAAGCAACCTTCATCGGCAAAGAAATCCAGATAGTTGAACCGCACCGACGAATCGCGCTGTTTCCACAGCAAAGGACGGCCGTTTGCGCTTGCATCGGCACCTACAATGATGGTCGTGCAGCAAAATGCCAAGTCTGCATACAGTAAGGCGACCAGCAAGAGAATCTTTTTCATCCTTCTTAAATTACTGTGGTGCAACGACATTGAAGGTCACCAAATCTTCCACACCCTTGTTGCTGATGCTGTGGCCGTGACCTTTCTGGCAGTAATGCGCCATGCCTTTTGTATAGACTTGTTCGGTGCCATCAAACGAAATGGTTGCTTCACCTTGCAGCACATAAACGATTTCCATGTCGGAGTCGTGCGTGTGGCTGCCCACCGACGAACCAGATGGAATAGTGCAATACATGAACTTGTTTTTGCCATCCACCAACATCTTCATGTAAATGTCGCCTTCACCACCCTTGAAATTCGACATGGTGTCGATTTCCATTGCATTGAAATCAATCGTGCTGATGACCTCTTGAGGAATGATTTCAGGAATTGTGTCTGTAACGGCTTCAGGAATAGGAGTTTGTTCGACATCCTTATTCGCGTTGCGGCAACCTGCAAATGCCAAGGCTATCACTGCCATCGGCACGACTAAACGGAAAATTCTTCTTTTCATGATTTGAATTGTTTTAAAATGAATGGAGACTTTCGCTTTTACTTTTTCACGTCCTCACTGCTGAATCTTGCAAAGTCCTTTAAACAAAATCCACCAAAGGAAACGATGCCGCAAAGTTATAGATTATTTCCCGATTTTCAGCAGATTTACCGTCTTCAAGCATTGTTTCTAAACCTATAACTATCAGCCTTCTCCATCTTTTTTTTGATTTCTGCCCGTTTTTCGGCATAATACTGACGGCTGGCTTCGTCGTAACTCAGATTCGGATTGCGTTGCATCCGATCACGGATATTTGACTGGTCGTTGCTGAACTCGACGCTGGCACCCACGCCATTCTTGAAAAACAGGAACATAGCGGCAAAGATGAATACGATGGTCATGATGATAAGCAGCGTATAAGACAGCATATACATGTAGATGTATGACATCAGCAGCAACGTGACGGCGAACACTGCCACATCAATCGTCGGTTTTACCTTATTGTTTCGAAGAACATGTATCATGCAAATTGCTCCCAGTATCACCGCTATGATGTCTAACGGCATTACAAAAGTGTTCTTGAATATCGCAACCAATATGGCGATGGCTACGAACCACTTGATTGGCAATTGCCACCAACGTAATTCGCCATGGTTCAACGTGCTTGCAAGGTCGGCGTATAGGTACATGCCTAACGACTGCGAAAAAATCACGACGGTAAGCAGCACAATGTTGATGAAGGCATTCCACAATCCGACGCGTGCTGGAGAGAGCATGGGCATATTGAAATTGAAGAGGAACAGGTAGAGTCCTTCTACAATCGTGAGAGCGAGCAATGAATAAGGAATGATGCGGTTGGTCCAATGCTTCAATTCTCCAAAATGTGATGAATATGTCTTGGTGTTCTCTAATTTCGCATACAGATTATCGGCCTCCACGTAATTTCCTTTGCTGATGGCTTTGTCGGCTTTTTTTTCAAGCCTGTTAATCCGCCTTTCTTCCTTCCTCTCCATAAACTTGACGTATAGGAGAGGCATCCACAGTCCCAATACGCTTATGCCGAGCAACGTGTAGAAAAGTGTCCAACGCATGTGTCTCCCGTCTTTTGACGCTATCCAACTGAGGTTTTTGCGTTGCCATTCAACCTTGGGCTTGGAAATTATGTACTGGTACTTCGATGAGATGTTTTTCCTTTTGGCGAAGGAAGCGACGAGGGTCGTGTCCATACACATCGTATCTCCCGTAGCAAAGGCATCGTTGCGTGCATAAAGGTCTTGCGAACTTTTTTCGACGGTTACGTAATCAATCAGCGGATATGTCTTCTCGACCACACCGCACGAGGAAAACATGCTACACACTATAATGACTGATAGCACGAGGAAAGCATTCTTTTTCATTGTGTATTGATTTTAATTCGAGAGCGCAAAGCTCAATATTTAACTTTATTTTTATAGTTTATATTTCTGATCTATATGATTAATTACAACACAATTCCAAATCTCCTTCATGCAGGGCTTCGATAGGGAAACTCAAATCGGCATGTTTGCCCCAATTCAGGTTGCCATTGCGAATGGT
>JAZQPN010000532.1:0-4263 GCA_045628585.1 Bacteroidales bacterium
AGGAAATCAACAACAAGTTTGCCGAACCTGATGCCGATTTCGATAAGCTCATTGAACGTCAAGGCGAACTCACCGAACTCATCGAAGCCCACGATGCCTGGGAACTCGACAGCAAGCTGGAACGCGCTATGGACGCCCTCAACTGTCCGGATGGCGACACGCCCGTCAAGAACCTTTCGGGAGGTGAACGCCGCCGCGTAGCACTTTGCAGACTGTTGCTTCAAGAGCCTGACATTCTGCTTCTTGACGAGCCTACCAACCATTTGGATGCAGAATCCATTCAATGGCTAGAAAGCCACTTGCAGCAGTATAAAGGCACCGTGATTGCTGTCACCCATGACCGATATTTCCTCGACCACGTTGCCGGCTGGATTCTTGAACTCGACCGCGGCGAAGGCATTCCGTGGAAAGGCAACTACTCCTCTTGGCTCGACCAGAAGACCGCCCGCCTCGCCATGGAAGAAAAGACCGAAAGCAAACGCCGCAAGACCTTGGAACGCGAACTGGAATGGGTCAGAATGGCACCAAAAGCCCGTCATGCCAAAGGCAAGGCACGTCTGGAATCGTATGAAAAGATGCTCAACGAAGACGTGAAGGAAAAGGAAGAGAAACTCGAAATCTATATTCCAAATGGCGACCGCCTCGGTGCAAAAGTCATCGAAGCCTACAACATCACCAAGGCCTACGGCGACAAGCTGCTGTTCGAGAACCTCAGTTTCAGTCTTCCGCAAGGCGGCATTGTCGGTGTCATCGGTCCGAATGGTGCCGGTAAGACCACGCTTTTCCGCCTCATCATGGGATTGGAAAAGCCCGATTCGGGCAGTTTTGAAGTCGGCGAGACCGTGAAAATCGGCTACGTCGACCAGCAACACGCCGACATTGACCCTGAAAAAACCGTTTGGGAAATCATTTCCAGCGGCAACGAGCTCATCCAGTTGGGCAAACGCAGCATGAACTCAAGAGCCTACGTTTCGCGTTTCAATTTCAACGGCAACGACCAGCAGAAAAAAGCCGGTGTGCTCTCAGGCGGTGAACGCAACCGTATGCACCTCGCCCTCACCCTGAAACAGGAAGCCAACGTACTGCTTTTGGACGAACCTACCAACGACATCGACGTCAACACATTGCGTGCGTTGGAAGAAGGTCTTGAAAACTTTGCCGGATGCGCCGTCGTCATCAGCCACGACCGTTGGTTCCTCGATCGCATCGCCACCCACATTCTCGCTTTCGAAGGCGACTCGCAAGTCTATTTCTTTGAAGGCAGCTATTCGGAATACGAAGAAAACAAGCTGAAACGTTTGGGCAATAGCGAACCGAAACGCTTCAGATACAAAAAACTGAAAGTTGATTAAACATAATATTACTAACCATTTAAATTATCTTGTCATGATAGCAAAAATCATTTACATCGTAGGTATCATCCTCTGCATCAAGGCCGTTTTGGAAATCCTCAAAATGAACATCGGCACAGCTGGTAAAGCCATCTCCATCGTTGTCCTTTTATTGACAAGCTGGATCGGCCTTTTGGTTTATTACCTTTTTGCAAAGGACAAGCTTTCAAGCTGGTTCAAATAAACCAATCGAAAGTTTTTTCAACAAAGAGTCTCATTTGAGGCTCTTTTTTTTGCTTGCATCAGAAAAAAACATATCTTTGTACCGATAAACAAACGTCTAACTAAACAACAAACATTATGAACATCCTGAACGAAATCAAAACATCTGTAAAAGAAGTAGTTGTAAAGAATTACGTCAATTTTGAAGGCCGCGCTTCACGTCCGGAATTTTGGTGGTTCACTTTGGCCTATTCCATCGTCAACGTTATCCTTAGCATTATTCCAAAAGTCGGAACTGTTCTTTCCGGAATTTTAGCTTTAGCACTCTTGATTCCTTCAATCGGTGTAGCTGTCCGCCGTTTGCACGACATTAACAAAAGCGGCTGGTGGATGCTTATAGCCCTCATTCCTATCGTTGGCTACATCATCTTCATCATCTGGGTTGCCAAGCCAAGTGATGCTGGTGAAAACCAATATGGAGAGAGACCAAGATGGGAAGTTGAAGAATAAACGACTATTTCAAATCATAAAGGCTTCCAATTCGGGAGCCTTTTTTTATGCCTAATTTTCAAAAAAGATTATCTTTGCAGCATTATTTTGAAAATTCAAATTCTATCAACATGAAAAAGATAATCATCACGCTCAGCATCATTGCACTGGCCATCAGCAACATGATTGCAGGCCCTGTCGACCAGCAGACCGCCCAGCG
The DNA here is from genome assembly GCA_045628585.1 of Bacteroidales bacterium. Taxonomy (GTDB): domain Bacteria; phylum Bacteroidota; class Bacteroidia; order Bacteroidales; family F082; genus Limimorpha. The sequence continues at coordinate 2,263 of JAZQPN010000532.1, forward strand.
CATTGGAGAAAAATTTCTGAAGACCACTTCGCTTGGCCAAAAGGCTGACATTCAGCTCAATCTCGTCTCGGCAGCCCTTACCAAAGGCGCAATCGACTACTACATCTTTAACCTTAAAGGCGAAAAAGGCTTCGTCGTGGTTTCGGGCGACGACCGCGTGAAACCGATTTTGGCCTATTCCACCGAAGGCAGCTACTCGACAACCGACGTTGCCGATGGTTTCCGTTTCACTTTGAATAGCTATCGTGAAGAAATTCAGTATGTCAGAGAGCACAACATTGCCGCCACGCCTGACATCGTTGCCGAATGGCAGTCTATTGAAAAGAAAGGTTATATTCGCCAAAACCGCAACCAGAGAACCGTTGATGTGCTTCTGGCAACCACTTGGAACCAGAACTATCCCTACAACAGCCAATGCCCTGAAGACGAAGGCGGCAACAACGGCCATGTCTATGCAGGCTGTGTGGCAACGGCCATGGGACAAGTCATCAACTACTACAACCACCCGACCCGCGGCACAGGCTCGCACAGCTACACGCCTGGCAGCTGGGGCTATCCAAGCTATCCAACCCAGACTGCCAATTTCGGCCAAACCGACTATCACTTTGAACTCATGCCTAACGACCTCGATTCGCTCAGCACCGATGAAGAGATTTTTTACGTTGCCCAACTGCTGCATCATCTCGGCATCTCCGTCGAAATGATGTACGGTCCCGATGGCAGCGGTGCCTATTCCGAATATGTGCCGGATGCTTTGCACCAATACTTTGGCTACACACAGGGAACCCTCATCTATAAAGATGGCTGGTGGGGCGGCGGCTACACCAACCAGGAATGGGCCGAAGCCCTGAAAGGCGAACTTGACCAAAGCAGACCTATCTATTATGCCGGTCAAGATGATAGCGGCAACGGCGGACACGCCTACGTTTGCGACGGCTATGATGAAAACGACTACTTCCATTTCAACTGGGGCTGGAGCGGCCGCGACAATGCTTTCTGCGCCATCGGTGCCCTGAACACTACCAAATACGCCTTCAACTCATCAAACAATGCCATCGTTGACCTCTATCCGCAAACCGAGAACTACAACCAACGTCCTGATAGAATTGAAAAATTTGAAATCACCGAAAACGACAGTCACAATGGCGTCACATTGACTTGGAACAATCCTGCCAACGACCTCGACGGCAATGCTCTGACTTCAATTGACAGCGTTATCGTCCGTCGCAATTTCGAAGTCATCGCCACTTTCACCAATGCTGAAGTCGGTGCCGAAATGAGTTACAGTGACCTCGTTCCCGAAAGCCGCATTTATGAGTATTCCGTTTTCGTGAAAAACAGCGTTGGCGCCAGCATTCCGGTTTACCAGAAAATCCTCATCGGCGAAAAATGCGATATGCTCTTCCAACTCAACGACGCTGGCAACGATGGCTGGAAAGGTGCCGCCATCTCCGTCGTCGATGAAAACAACAACCGCATTGCCATCATCACCATGGAAGATGGCACCGAACAACTGAAAAACGTTCCGCTGCTGCGTGGTAATCTCCGCTTCTTCTGGAATCATGGCTGGTATCACAACTCCGAAGGCTACGACACCGATTTTGAGTGTTCATTCACCATTATGGATGCCGAAGGCAACGAAATCTTCGTTTCGCCAAGCGAACTCACCGACGGCGAACTCTTCACTTATTATAACGATTGCGAACATCAAATGGATTGCTCTGCACCAGCAAGCCTGACCGGAGAATATGTTTGGAACGCATCTGATGAATATGGCGTGATGTTAAGTTGGACCGTAGGTTCCGCTGTAGCCAACCGCTATTTCGTTTACCGCAGCAGCGACAACGAGAACTACGAAAAGATTGCCGAAGTCGAACCTGGCAATTGCGGTATGATGGAATATTTCGACGATTTGTCCGGTGAAAGTGACATCACATATTATTATAAAGTTACTGCCTATTACATTGAAGGCGATGAAACATGCGAATCGGAACCTGCAAA
>JAZQPN010000533.1:0-2720 GCA_045628585.1 Bacteroidales bacterium
ATAATGATGGTCAACGACTTCTGTTCTCAATTCCGAAGCGCCTGAAAAATCGAGTTCAAGATTCTCAGCCAAGCCATTCAGTTGCGCCCATGAAGCGCCACTGAAATCAAGGTCCAATTTACTTGCAATCAAACTGTTAGCAGTCACCGACGATTTGCCCGAAAGATCGATATCCATTTCGTTGGCTCTCAAGTTGCCCTTGAACAACGAACTGCCAGAGGCTGCAATTTCAATCTCATTAGCTTCGAGATTTCCGTTGAACAACGAACTGCCATAGGCTGCAATTTCAATCTCATTAGCTTCGAGATTTCCGTTAAAGGATGAAGTCCCACTCAAGTTCACTTCACGAAGTTGTGCATTGCAAGGCAGCAAAACCTGGATTGGCGAAGGCAAGAAATTGACGATTGGTTTGCGATACATTTTCAGTTCGCCTTCGACAAGCTTCATTTCAAAATTTGATATTATGCCTTCGTCGGCCGTCACGGTAACCTGTTCGACCTGGTCACTGAAACTAACTGAGATATTGTCACTAACCGACAATTCATCATACCAACCTGGAACCTCAAAAGTCTTGGTAGCTTCTACGCCTGTGAGTTTTTCCTTCACGCAGCTGCTCATCAAAAAAACTGCTGCCACAATTAAGAGAATGTGTTTTTTCATAGTAAAAATGCCGTTTTTACTCGTCGGCTCATCGAGATTAAAGGATAATAATAATCTGAAAATCGCCGGCAAAGATATGTAACCAAACGGTAACATACAAGCATTTTTTTCAAAAAATTCCAGATTTCAGCCGAAACTTCCAATGGTTTTCAGCATTGGCCGGCACGTTGATTTGGTCGTCCTTCGGGTCAGCCGACCAATTGTTTTCGTCGGTGTCGAGCAAATCTTGAATAGGAAAAATATTCCAGCAAGCTGGACTATCCATAATCCTGTCAATCACCATTTTGATGGATTTTGAAGAGGGTGTTTCTCCTTTTTCAGTCAGCCACGCACGAAGCGTTGGCATATCGTGTGTGCCCGTAGTAAAGACGCTGTTCATTGGCACATCTTCGGTTTGCACCGTGGCGCGGCCGAAAACCTTTGGCATCCGCTCCACCTCAAGGCTTTTGATGCCCAACTGCTGCATAACTTCGGGAACAGTGGCGGGAATCATGCCAAGGTCTTCACCACAAGCAACCATTTCCGTTGCACCTATTATTATTGGCAACTTTTCCAATGCGCTCTTTTTCCAGAATTCGTTGTGGCGATGATAGAAAAAGTCCTCGTAAAGCCTGTCGATGGCAGTCTTTTGCTTCTCATCGAGCGCTTTATACAAATCCGTCTTCTGCAAGGCGATGCGCGGATGGAATTTGTCCTTTTGGTATGAATCCCTGATGAAAAGCGTCTCCAAATCATTGGTCACATGTTTTTCTTCATTGAACTGAAAACCAAAGTCTTCAATCTCGTTTTCCGACAAAGGCAAGGCCGGATTGAAATGTCCCAACAAGCCTGATTTCTTGCCTTTTGGAATTTCCCAAATGCGGAAAAAGCCGAGAATATGGTCAATGCGATAGGCATCGAAATAGCGGGCCATGACTTGCAAGCGACGACACCACCAAGCAAAGCCATCACGCTTCATTGCAGTCCAGTTATAAGTCGGGAAGCCCCAATTCTGTCCCTCTTCGGCAAAGTCGTCGGGCGGCGCACCAGCCTGGGCATTGCAGTTGAACAAATCGGGGTGGCTATACACATCAACACCTTGAGGGTTGACACCAATGGGCAAATCGCCTTTCAGTAGCAAACCTTTGGAATGTAAATAGTTAACAGCCTCGCTAAGTTGCTTGTCGCAATGGAATTGCAAGAAATAATAGAACTCTCGGCAACCTTCGCCGGCATGTTCCGACCAACGGTTGAAATCAGTTGTATTGTTTACATCGCGTCGTGCGCAGAAATCGGCGTAAGGGACAAGCCAATCCTCGTTTTGTGCAAAAAAAGACTTGAAATCATCGCTGAATTGCAGCGACTCCCAATGCTTTTTAAAAGCAGTCTTAAAATATTTCCACTTGGTTTTCAGTACTTTCGGATAATCAACAAAAGAAAGTGCGTTGAGTTGATTTTGTTCTTTTTCAAAAATTTCATCCGTTTCAACGCCCAGATCCTGAAGATTCAAATAAACCGGATTTAAGGCAAAAGCAGAAATGGCATTATATGGATAGGAATCATGCCAATCGAAATGGGCGGTGGTATCGTTGATGGGAAGCAACTGGATGATTTCCAATTCATTTGCAACACACCAATCTGCCAATTTCATCAAGTCGGGAAATTCGCCAATGCCAAAATCGCTATCGCTACGCAAACTGAAAAGCGGAACGGCAACACCAATCTTTTTCTCCATGGTCTCAGCATCAAAGGCATCCCACACCGACTTTGAAGCTTTCCAACAACGGTTTCCGCGAGTTTCCCATCTAATCTTGCCGCTTTCCTTGATAATGTATTTATATTCAACGGTTTCCGATTCGTCCAATTCAACGGCAACTGACCAATAGCCATTGTCGACATAACGCATTGCAAGCGCCTTTTCGGGTTTCCATGAGCCTAAAGCATCCATATTACCCGTCAAGAACAATTCTTCGCCCCAATGACTATCATATTTAAGTTTGAATTTGATTTCCATAAGTCAAAGATTGATAAGCCATTGCAAGTAATTTGCAGGCGTAATGATACTTGTTGAATTCGGATGA
>JAZQPN010000534.1:0-29980 GCA_045628585.1 Bacteroidales bacterium
TTCTACGGGTGTTCGTCGTTATCATCCATCGACCTGTCTCTTGTGACATACATAGGCGGAAGCGCATTTGATGAATGTAGCAACATGAAAAACATCGCGCTGCCGCAATGTCTTGAAACCGTCAAAGAGCATGCATTTGAAGACTGCTACCTTACTTCATTGTCGCTCTACAACACTGTGAATACTTTCGAAAACAGCGGCGACATCATGGCCAGTAACGGCACCGTCACCATGAATATCGTTAATTGGAGCAACAAGAACGTGCTCGCCAACTTCACAGGTTTTAGCCAAGCGATAACTTACAAATATAACAATGAGACGATTACCGGCGAATACACCTTGCCCGATAATGTCACTATCTTAGGCGAAGGCGCACTCTACCACTGCATCGACCTTTCCATCATCAACATGCCGGCGAGCCTCACGCAAATTGGTGCCAAGGCTCTGGCTAAATGCGCCAACCTCTGCGCCATTCACTGCAATGCCACGACTGCACCTGCCGTAGCAAACGCCAACGCCTTCAGCGAAGTTGACAAGACCATCCCGGTCACCATCCCCGACAATGCCGAAAGCTATTATTCTTACATTCACACCACGGGCTGGAATGAGTTTTCCAACTATCTTGTTTCTCTGCAAACAATTAAAGGTGCCGCCATCATGGAACTGAACCACACGGCAGGCTATCAGCCTTCACAAGCCGTACAAGGCATCATAGCAGATTATTCAACCCAAATCAATGCCGCCGAAGACAAGGCGACTGTCGAGACGCTCACACAAGCCGGCATCGAAGCCATCGTCGCGCAGATAGCCATCGACCGCGGACTGGTCAAGATTGGCAATCTGTATTACTTACTCGACAACGAACACCACACAGCCACCGTCACCTACGGCGGACTTGAGGCCGACGGTTACGCCACAGCGGAATATACGGGCAGCATCACTATTCCCGTCACCGTGGAATATGAAAATGCCACATATAACGTGACACTCATTGGCGAACACGCCTTCCAAAACTGCACTGGACTCACCGCCATCACCTTCCCCGACAACATAACGGAAATCAACAAATACGCTTTCTATAACTGCTCAAAGATAACGAATCTGGTCCTTCCATATAATGCATATTACATCCACAGCTACGCCTTTTCTTCTTGCACAGGCTTGAAAACCATTGAGTTGCCATACAAGATACAGACTATCGATAATTTAGCTTTTGAAAACTGTTCTGCCTTAACGGCTATCACGAGCTTGTCGCCGGCACCAAGTGCATTAGGATACAGCCCTTTCAATGGCGTTAGCAAGTCGATTCCGGTCACCGTTCAGGGAAGCAGCCTCAATGCTTATCAACAAGGTCCATGGGGCGGTTTCACCAACTTCGTCACCAACACGGACCTCGACGCCGCCAAGACCAATGCCAAAAATGCCATCAGCACGGTTTTGGGTTCATATTATTCCGTAGATTATATCGGCAATCTCGCCTTGAATTTCTGTCAGCGCATTGAGGCTGCCACAACCGTCGAACAAGTGAACGCGCTCCGCACCGAGGGCGTGTATGCCGTCACATACGCCATTTCAACATACCAGGAAATCCTCGGCGAAATGGGCGAAGCGTGCGACGACTGCCCAGCCGTTGAAGTCATCAAAGGGACGAAGACTGTCAAACTTTATAACCCTGAAAAAGTGGAATTCCTGAAGAATTAAAAATTAAGGCAAACCGATTTCTCAATCAAAATAAGCAGCACACACAATGAAGAAATTTTTCCTCCTTTTCGCAGTCCTCTGCTGCACAATGTTGGCCAAAGCCAATGACCCACTGCCTACAGATGAGATTTGGTACACTTCAACTGATGGACAGGTTGTGAATCTGAATCAGTATAGCACTGATCCATTCGGAGCCACAATCATCAGCAACACCTATCAGGACGGCAAAGGCGTCATCAAACTTGATGGCCCGGCAACAAGCATTGGAACCAATGCTTTCTGGAACTGTTCAACACTTAACGGCATTACCATTCCAAACAGCGTGACAAGCATTGGCATTTATGCATTTACCAACTGTTCGAATCTCACAGACATTGCAATTCCCAATGCTGTCAGAAGCATCGAAAATTACGCTTTTGCCCGCACAGGTCTCACCAGCATCACCATTCCTTCTTCGGTGACAAGCATCGTAAGGACAGCTTTTGAAAAATGTCCAAGCCTGACAACCATGAGCGTTGAACAAGGCAATCCGGTATATGACAGCCGCAACAACTGTAATGCCATCATCGAAACCGGAACCAACACATTGATTTCAGGATGCAAAAACTCCGTTATTCCTTCCGGCGTGACAAGCATAGGAAATTATGCATTCCGCAGCTGTACGCTTGCAAGCATTACAATCCCAAATTCAGTGACGATGATTGGAATATCAGCATTCGATTATTGCAAGGCTTTGACCTCTATAGAAATCCCTTATTCGGTCACAACGATTGAACGGGATGCGTTTCAGGATTGTACAGCACTTGAATACATTATCTTCATGCCGAACACCCCTCCATCCCCTGACGAGTACGGTTCGTGTCCTGACTGGTTTTTAAACTGTTCGAATTTGTCGAGCATCTATGTGCCTGAGGAAGCGGTGAACACCTACAAGGACGAGTTGAGTTCGTACGCCGACATCATCAAGGCAATCAACATAGAAGAAATCAAAGCCGCTGCCATTGCCGAAATCCAGAATGCTTTTGACGGAGAAACAGGCAGCGCATACCTGAACGGTCTCATCGCGGATGAAATGGCAGCCATCAACAATGCAACAACCATTGAGATAATAACAGAAAACAAGTTTGCCGCCTTAGCCAAATTGAGTGCTGCGGTTCCATTGTATAAGACTATAAAAGCCGATGCCTTCGGCGAAATGGGCGAAGCGTGCGACGACTGCCCTGCCGTCGAGGTAATCGGCCAAGATGACGAAGTGCTGAAACTTTACAACCCGAAAAAGGTGAACTTCACCAAAATGAGCGGAGAGAATTAAAAGCAGAAATCATCAGGTGCAATTGGTAAGCAGACAAGTAAAATCAGTTTACATAATGGACACGAAACGGCGGGAATTCGGGATATTCCGAGTTCCCGCCGTTTCATAGTCTCGTGTCCGTTTAACGAACAGCTTACCTACACTCCGTAAAACATCTTAATACAACCAAAAACCATCTGCAAGCTAACAGGCGCCACCCGACAGGATGCCAAATCGGACAACATTCTGTTTTTTACCGAAAAAATTAATAATTATCGGGATTAATTTTTATATTTGCAGCGATTAATCATACTAACTCAAGTGTCATTTAAACAACTGCGCTATGAAAAAAAATTTTACAATCGTAATGCTGTTACTATTGGCATTACCTGTTTTTGCAGAGAGAGTGCAACCTGACAAGGCCCGTACGGTTGCATCGACATTCATCAAGTATGATGCTAATGGAAACTTGAAGTCAATGAAGTCGACAGGATTTGACTTGACGGATGTTTCGGCATCAACATCTTTTGAGAACTTTTACGTTTTCAATTACGATTGCGGTTTCGTGATAATAGCAGCCGACGACAGGGTGCATCCCGTTCTGGCCTATTCCTCGGAATACACTTTCAACACCGAGAATTTGCCTGACAACATTTCCGGATGGCTTCGTGACTACGATGATGAGATTCGGGAAACCGTTGCAGAAAGAACGGCTGCGACAGATGAAGTCAGGATGGAGTGGCAAGCGCTTCTGAACGGCAGGCCTTTGACCCCGAAAAGCAGAAGTTCGGTCAGTCCGCTGGTGCAAACCCATTGGGATCAGGGGTATCCGTACAACAACCTGTGTCCGTATAATTCAGAAGGAACTGCGATTACGGGATGCGTTGCAACGGCCATGGCCCAAGTGATGAAGTATTGGGAAAATCCTTATAAGGGAACCGGTTCCCATAGCTATTCCCCCTCAGGCTACGGAACCATTTCGGCAAATTTCGGCAACACCGTTTACGATTGGGACAACATGCCCAATATCGCTAATGGTTCAAGTTCGGCAGCCCAGCAGCAGGCTGTAGCCACCTTGATGCTTCATTGCGGCGTTGCTGTGGAAATGGAGTATGGCGCCAATGGCAGCAGTGCATATTCAAGCGATGTGCCAACGGCATTGCTCAACTATTTTTCATATTCCTCCACAATGAACTATCTCTACAAGTCGTACTATTCAACAGAATCGTGGACTCAGATGCTGAAAGACGAACTGAATGCGATGAGGCCGATTTTTTACGACGGACATGGTTCGGGCGGCGGACATGCCTTCATTTGCGACGGTTATGATGAAAACGATTATTTCCATTTCAATTGGGGCTGGAGCGGCTATTGCGATGGTTATTACAGGATTGGAGAACTTAATCCTGGCCCAGGCGGAGCGGGAAGCGGAAGCACCGGCTCCTACAATTCCAGCAATGCAGCCATCTTCAATCTGAAGCCGAATGCAAGCATTTCGGCACCGAACGTAACGGCAAGAGCCGAAGGCAATGATGTAACCGTTGAGTGGACTGCATCGGCGGGAGCCTCTTTTTATAAGGTTTACCGCAACAACGAACTGATTGCCAACAACGTAACACAATTAAGTTATGTCGACCACGACTTGCAGTATGGCTCCTATTCTTATCATGTGAAAGCGGTATCGGCGCAAGGCGTCGTGTCGCCATGTTCAATCAGGGCAAAGGTCAATGTGGTATATCCCGGTCCGGTTCCAAGGAATTTTGCAGCTACGCTGAATGGCACCAATGTGAATTTGTCGTGGACGGCTCCCGACCAAACCGAGGCGACTTTGCAATATGGCACAGGAGGCTTTACGGGTTCTTCCTACGGTTATAGCGGAAGCTACGACACCTATTGGGCCCATCGCTACCCGTCTTCGCTGTTAAGCCAACATCCTGGCACAGCGGTCCATGATGTTGAAGTATATTTCAGCAATTCAGGTAATTATACATTATATATCTGCAAGGGAAATGATGTTCAGATTACGGAAACCCTAAGCCAGACGCAGGTCAATGTAACGTCAACGGGTTGGAATGACATCGTTCTGTCGACACCAGTCCCAATTGATTACTTTGAAGATTTATGGATCGTTCTCATGGCTCCGTCGAGCATTCTGTATCCGGCAGCTTATTGCTATTACTCCGGCACCGGCTATGAAGACGCCTCCTACATTTCAACTGAACTTTATAGCGATTGGTATACTCATAGCGATTCTTACATTTCGTGGATGATAAACACAAACGTTTCGGATGGCACTTATACCTATAATATATATCGCGAAAACCAGAGAATAGCCCAGAATCTCACGCAGCTTCATTATACTGATTCCAATTTGGCCGAAGGAGTTTACAGATATTGGGCCACGACAAACTATAGTTGCGGCGAGTCGGATGCTTCGGATGATGCCAGCGTTGCCATTGGAGCAGGAATGTGTCATGTTCAGGTTTCGGCTTTGCCACAAAACGGCGGCACGGTTTCGGGTGGCGGCGATTTTCAGGTTGGCCAGCCGGTTACTGTGAGTGCTTCGCCAAATGATGGTTTTGTGTTCATCAACTGGACGGAGAATGGCTCTGTCGTTTCCACATCGTCTTCCTACAGCTTTAGCGTCAATTATAACCGTAATCTTGTAGCAAACTTCAAGAGAGAAACATGCACGGTTGTCTTTGAACTTATTGATGATTATGGAGATGGATGGAATGGGAACCAGCTTCTGGTGGAATATAATGACGGAACGCCATCAGAAAACTTGACTTTGGGTAGCGGATCCTATACGACGTATGAGCGTGAAATTGCAAAAGGCACAACGGTGACGGTGAATTTTGTGCAAGGAAGTTGGTCGAATGAATGTTCGCTGAATATTGCCTACGATAATGGCGAATTTATATATGAAAATTCCAACAATATGACATCAGGCGTATTGACCACGTTCACTGTTGATTGTGGAGGTTTGTGCCATGTTTTGGTTTCGGCTTCGCCAGAAAATGGCGGCACGGTGTCGGGCGGCGGCGATTTTCAGCCAGGTGAAACAGTCACGGTAAGCGCTTCGGCAAATGAAGGTTACGAATTTGTCAGCTGGACAGAGTATGGCAATGTGGTTTCCTCCCTGCCCGAGTTTAGCTTCAACGTCAATTATAGCCGCAATCTCGTCGCCAATTTTGCAGGGGGACCATGTACGGTTTTCCTTGAACTCACAGATTCCTACGGCGACGGATGGAATGGCAACCAGATTCAATTGGTCTACAGCGACGGAACACCTTCCGAGTCCTTGACCTTTAATTCCGGAACTTATGCAATGTTCCAACGCGAAATCGCAAAAGGCACGACTGTTACAGTGAAATTTGTAACTGGAAATTATTCGTATGAATGTTCGCTGAATATCTCTTACGATAACGGAGAGATGATATATTATTCCAACAATATGACATCGGGCGTATTGACCACATTCATTGTTGATTGCGAAACGGCTCAAGTCAATGATTTGTACTGTCTTAGCACGGAAGTCTCTCCGGAGAATGCTGGCATCGTTTTGGTCAACAAGGAACAGAAATACTATGATGATGGCATTTATAGTGATGCCATTGGCCTTACAGGAGGAGGCTCCTTTGAATGGGGCATCATGATTCCTGCATCTTCACTCAACAGCGGCTATGTCGTTGGCAGTGTGAGCCTTTATGATTTCATCGCATTTTCAGGAAAGGTTTCGGTTTATCAAGGCGGCGATTCAGCTCCTGAAAGCCTGATCTACGAAACGGAATTCTCATGTTATGGAGCCATGGAAATGGTGGACATTCCCTTGCCAGACATGCCTGTCGTCAATCCGAACAAAAACCTCTGGATTGTGCTGAGCAATTACGACGGAGACTACGTTGCAGCAAGTTGCGCTGATTCGGGTGATGCAAATGGAAGATGGGTATGCCTCGATGGTGAAACCTGGGAAGACATGGCTAATTACGACCTTAATTTTACCTGGATGATTCGCGCCAACCTCTCCGTCGACAACACTTGCTTTGAGCCTGGCACCGAGGTGACGGTTGAAGCCGTTCCTAATTTTGGCTATCATTTCTCAAATTGGACTCAAGGTCCGTTAGAAGGATGGACGACCATTGATGCCGATGCCGATGGCTATGAGTGGACAAATTCGTCCGTTTTGCTGAATGTTGGCTATGGTTACAATGGAAGTGACTACTGTGTGATGTCGCAAAGCTATGACAATAGTTTTGGAGTACTATACCCTGACAACTATTTGGTCTCTCCGAAAATACAGGTCAACAGTGACACCCGCATCACCTTTATGGCTTGTGCTCAGGATTCTTGGTATCCATACGAGCATTTCGGCGTGGCGGTTTCAATGAACGGAAATACGAATCCTTCCGATTTCACCACCATTGCCGAATGGACTTTGGAAAGCGAAAGCAAAGACCAAAGCCCTTGGCGCGAATATTCGGTTGACCTCAGCGCTTATAGCGGAAACGACTGCTACGTGGCCATCCGCCATTTCAATTGCAGCGACCAATTCTATCTGATGGTCGATAACATCCAACTCCAAAATATCGGACCTGACGCAGAAAATCGCACCTATTGTTTTGATATGGCTTCCGTTTCTAACGAAAACACCTACACGTTTACAATGGATGGCGACAAGGCATTAATTGCAAATTTCGAACTCAATCTGTACGAAATCACGACAATAGCCAATCCTGCCGAAGGCGGTGTTACGTCGGGAGACGGACTGTATTACTACAACACTTATGCTGAATTGCATGCCACGCCTAACGAAAATTATGTTTTCACCTCATGGACTATTGACGGTGAAGCAATATCACTCTATCCTGACATTTATTCCCTTGTAGATAAGGACATCCAATATTCGGGTAATTTCACAAAATCAGGAATCGATGGCCAGATGGTCGTCGGTACTGCTTCCGGATCTGTATACCAATGCCCTACAAACACATATTGGTGCAATTCGCTTACTCAGCAAATCTTTATGCCAGAAGAGATTGGCAGCACGGGTTTGCTAGAATCCATTGGGTTCTATTATGTTGGAAATGTTGCTGAAGCTACTTCCAGAAATGTAAAAATCTATCTCAAAAACACTGATATCACAGAGTTTAGTGCTAATAATGACTGGATTGCCTTGAACGAATCCGACTTGTTCTTCGATGGTGAAATGCAAATCCCTGGTAATGCTGATTGGGTGACAATTGATTTGGACAGGACATTCAGTTATGACGGAACACACAACCTGATGGTTTGCATGATTGATGCCACCGGATCTTGGACTCAGACAGCCTATAGTTTCAGCGCTTTTGAAACCACTTCAAGCAGGAACAAATCAGTATTCAGTGACTCTGACGTGTATTCGATTGAAGACATGAGCCTGTTTGCTGGCGGAAACTACAAATACATCAATTGCATGAAACTGAATTTCCGTTCAGCGGCTGGTTATCAGACACAGGATATGTTTGAAGGCTGGAACTGGTGGTCAAGCTATATCGAAATGAACCAACAGGAAGGTCTCTCGATGCTCGAAGAAGCCCTTGGCAATGTAGCAGCAACCATCAAGTCGCAAAGCGCATTCATCGCCTACGAAAACGGCGAATGGGCAGGCACACTTAGTTCGGTTTCAAATTCGCGAGGCTATATGATTCAGATGAATACGGATCTCGAATTCATTCTTTCGGGCAACATCGTGCGCCCAGAAGACAATCCGGTTGATTTGCATCAAGGCTGGAACTGGATTGGCTATCCGACATCGCAAACGATGGACTTGGAAGAAGCTTTGGCTTCGCTTACGCCAGCCGAAGGCGATGTCATAAAGAACCAAAATGCATTTGCAACCTATTCTGATGGAAACTGGGTTGGCACCATGACAACCATGATTCCTGGCAGTGCATATTTGTATAATTCTCAATCAGAGGAAGTTAAAGTGATAACCTTCTCTCAGGTTTCAGGAGGTTCGCGCCCGATAGATGAAAATGAGGAAACCAATTGGAAGTGGAATCAGCATCGCTTTGCCGACAACATCAGCATCATAGCCATGTTGTCCGACAATGGTGCGGATGAGATTGGCGCATTCGTCGACGGCGAGTGCCGCGGCAGCATCAAGACTATGGAAGTCGGTGCGGCACGCATAGCCTTCCTGACGGTGAGCGGAAATGACGGCGACGAAATCGTCTTCCGCAGATATTCCGATGGCGCATACGCTGAGGAACGCATGACGTTCCATGCCAACGACGTTGTCGGAACCGTCAGGCAGCCGTTTGAGCTTCATTTCGGAGCCACCGGCATCGCGGAAGGAAACGCTGCCATGCTGAAGATGTTCCCGAATCCGGCTGACGGCATGGTGACGGTTTCGTGCGAAGGGATGCGTGCCATCACCTTGACCGATGTGTTCGGACAAGAGCTTTACCGCATGGAAACCGAAGCGGAAAGCGTCCAGTTGAACCTGTCGGGTTACGCCGCAGGCCTTTACCTGCTGAATGTCAGCACCGGAAGCGGCATGATTACGAAACGCCTGACGGTAGTCCGATAGACGGAACCGCCCAAGGCAAAACATGAAACGATGAGGCTGGCCATGAGTTCTTGGCTGGCCTCATTGGTTTTGATGTATACAGCACGGATTCTGATATGGTAGACAGTCTTTCTTGCCTGATTGTTTTGTGTGCAAATGTTGTGCAAAAAACAAAAACAAAAAATCTCAACCGATTGATTTGCAATTGATTGAGATTTTATTTGTAGCCCATAGCGTCATGTCTTTTTGAAAACTAATAAAAAAAGATTTTTTTGTTTCATTCCATAAATCATTAATTATCTGGTTGATATGCCTAATTGTGCAACATTTTAAAAACTTTGACTTTTTATTGTTTTTGACATCTTTGGTGCAAAAAAGGGGGATTTGCACCAAATGACTACTTGTTTATTTCAATTCTTTTATGTATATTTGCAAAAACAATATGAAGAATATGCTTAACAATTCTAAATATACAAATAAAACCAATTTTAAATATTATGAAAAAGATTACAATTTTTAAAAGGACAACAAAAGTCAAAGGCAATGTGAAGTTGCGTTTTCGTTTGCGTGATACCCATGTATCTGATATGTATTATAAAAGCGAAATAACCACATCATTGTCAGATTTGGACAAATTTAATCTTGATGGCTCTTTAAAGAAAGGTGTCTATGTCTATAATCATCAACTTTATGACCAAATTCAAGAAGAAATTAGAATTATTAATGAGGCTTATGCAAGAATGAAAGATGAGGGGTTTGATTTAGTGAGTGAGAACTTGGAGAAAGTCATTAAACAAATCAAGCACCCTGAAAAGCCACAAGAAACTATTAGTTGTTTGACCGATGCTTTTCTTGAATACACAGAGGAAAGAAAGAAGCGTTATTCAAACATTAGATACAAGCAGTTTCTTGTTTTGCATAGGCAGCTTGTAAGATTTCTTTCCATTAAAAGAAAGAAAATGATTACCCCAGAACAGTTCTCACCAAAAGACATTCTTGCTTTTAGGGAGTTCCTGTTTGACGAATATCAATATGTGGAGAAATATCCTCAAATATACAAAGACTTGTCAACAGCGAATATCCCAAGAAAGAGAAGGTCGCAAACTACGGTGGCATCAACCCTGAAACGCTTGAAAGCTTTCTTCCAGCAGTTGGAAGATGAAGAACAGATTCCAAAATCACCATTCAAGAAAATAAGCAGCGGAGATAAGAGAGGCATGTTTAAAGAACAAGAAGGTGCAAAGACTGGTCTCACACAGGCAGAAATAAAGACCATCAAGAACACAGAAGTCCCTAAAGACCTTCAGGAAGTAAAGGACGCTTTTCTGTTGCAATGTTATATTGGATGTAGGGTTCAAGATTATGCCCACATGACAATGGATAGGGTTTCGGAAACCGAAGATGGTATTCCTTTCATTCATTATCTTCCAAGAAAGGAAAAGAACATGGCGAAAACCATTGATGCGCCTTTGATTCCGTCAGCCGTGAAAATCATTGAAGATTATCAATTCTCTTTCAAG
Source organism: Bacteroidales bacterium (assembly GCA_045628585.1). Taxonomy (GTDB): domain Bacteria; phylum Bacteroidota; class Bacteroidia; order Bacteroidales; family F082; genus Limimorpha. The sequence continues at coordinate 11,066 of JAZQPN010000534.1, forward strand.
ATATTGAAGAATATCAGTGGTCAAAAAGGCTACAACAAAAGGATTAAAGAGTTATTTAAAGTCTGTGGTATAGACAGAAAAATAGATGACCCTCTGACAGACGCGTATAGGCCATTATACGAAATGGCTTGCAGTAAAACAGCCAGAAAGACATACATGACACTTCAAGTGGAGCATCAGCCAGACCCGTATGCGTTGGGATTGCATAGGCAAGGTTCTTTAGCCGTGAAGAATTACATTACAAACTCGATGGCTTTTAGATATATGCTTGTTTGCAGGATGTTTGACGAAGACGATAGCCTTCTTGCTATGGCTAAGAAAACTGCATGAAATTCTCCACATCAGTTTTCTTAATTACGATGAAAAAATATACCAGTTTGTTCCACTCCCCTAAAGACCTTGTAAATAATTATAATTCAAATAGATATTTCACCAATAAATCTTTAAAAACTGGCATAATTTATTGTCATCTTCCATTTCTGAATTTGTGGAAAAAACTGTCCGATATGAATATTGTCGGACTTTTTTTCATGTGCTGGTCAGCATCTGGAATATGCCCTACCATATAGGCGTTATCCCCCTCTTGGGTGGTGGCAGGGGAGCGTTTCCTTATATAGGGCGCACAATTTGACATGTTGAGTTTATTTGATTTTTTTGAGATTTTTAAGGGGAGGGCTTTTTTTTCGCTGGTTCCATCCGTGGCGGAAAATTCTTTACAGAGCAAATAACAAGTCCGAGGCTGCATGCCAAATGAACTATAATTGATTTGTGGGGAGGCCGTTTAGCCTCCATTATGTACGCGCATGCGTATATCTCGACTGAAAAGTGTGTCATTTTAACTTTGGTACATTTTAATATCTACTGATACATTCATGGCATATACATGGTGTGTCAGTTTATAACAAAATCTTAAACTGCATCAGACTGTAATAAGTATTGTTCATAATTGAGAAACGCCCGACCGTATTGGCCGAGCGTTTTCTCTTTTCATAATCTTTATATAGTACTCTAAATCATTTGGTGAGATAAGGCTCATACCTTATGCTTTTGTTCATGAGAAAATTTTCCAAGTCTCGATGAGTATAAAAGTATTTGTCAAACGGACGGGAAAAACCCAGCAGCCCTTCGTCCCTATATTTTTTCAGTGTCTTTTGGTCAACACCAAGTATCTGCATCATGTCTTTATTGGTATAAACCGCTTTTTTATTGTCGGAGGCTTCGGACAAGCGATTGATTATTTCATCAATTCTTTTCTCTATTGCCTTGTCGATGTAATTGTTGATGTAATCGTCTATTACTTCCATGTTCAGGTGTGTTTATACGAATTTCGCCAGCTTCCTTAATGTGCCGACACTGGTTCCTGTAAGCTTGTTCACATTTCGGAGGCTGATGTTCTTGCGGAGCAGCGAAATCTCTTTTGCGTATTGCTCCTTATACTTTTCATCGGATTTTCTGTAAGTCGATGGCCTTCCCATCTTGACACCTTGCTCCTTGCAAATCTTGATATATCTATTCCTACCACTTTCCATGCGTTCTGCAATGGTCAAACGCTCCATCTGGGCAATCTCCAATAGGATAGTACAAATCAAGCTTGCGACTGGATTGGGCTTGCCATTTTCATCAAGGGTGTAAAGGTTATAGTTCTTTACAAACAGATTGATATGATGCTCGTTGAGTAGTTGTATTAGTTTCAAGGCTTCAAGGGTGTTTCTTCCAAGCCTATCAATAGAAAGAACACAAACCATGTCAACTTGGTTTTCCTTGACAAACGAAATCATTTCTCGGATTTCTGGGCGTTCCTCAAGCTTCTTTGTGCCACTGACTTTGTTTGCAAAAACCTTCAGGATGCTCCAGTTGTTCTTTCCGCAATAGTCGGTCAATTCATCAATCTGCCTGTTGTAGTCCTGCCTGTTCGTAGAGCATCGACAAAGTAAAACCGTGTTTTTCATAACTACCATTTTTAATTACGCTGCAAAGATACACAAAAAACTGATATATTTACCAAAAACAGATAGTTTTTTTTTATCACAAAAAGGCATTTATTTTATCATTTGACTTTTCCAGTTGTTTTTATTCTTATTTTTGCGTCATGTATTACCAAAAACAGATAGTTTGACCAAATTAAAATTAGTCATTCTACCTTGGTGGTCGAGATACAAAAGAGATACAAATGCAGACCGAAGATTTAAGCAGACGGACAACCGTCAACATTCAAGAGAAAGCCAACCTTATCTGGGCAATTGCTGACAAACTGGTTGGAACATATAAGCCACATGAGTATGGCAATGTCATTTTGCCTATGTGTGTCATCAAGCGTTTTAGCGACACGCTGGCCGAGACCAAGCAAAAGGTCATCGACATGGACAAGACGCTTGACAAACGAGGTGTTAAGGTCAAGGATGGTTTTCTGAAAACCGCCTCTGGCTTCGACTTCTACAACACTTCGCCATTTACCTTTGAAGGCTTATTGAGCGATGCCGAGAACCTGACCGACAACTTCCGTAGCTACCTGAACCACTTTTCCAACAATGTCATCGACATCATCGAAAAGTTTGACTTCGATAAGGAAATCACCAAGTTGGGCAATCATGGCATCCTCTATAATGTCATCCAAGAGTTTTGCAGCAAGAAGGCGTATATGGGAGCCGATGAAATCAGTGCCGTTGACATGGGCTACATATTTGAAGAGTTGGTAAGAAAGTTTTCTGAAAGTTATGACGAACAGGCTGGAGCGCATTTCACAGCCAGAGACATCATCTATTTGATGGTGGAGTTGCTTATTGCGCCAGACCGTGAGCGCATTATGAAAGATGGCATTACAGCCTCAATCTATGATATGACGATGGGAACTTCCCAGATGCTTGACTGCATGGACGAGCGTCTGAAGGCCATCGACCCAGAGGCCAGCCTTACCGAGTTTGGCCAAGAGCTGAACGAACAGACCTTTGCCATTGCCAAGGCCAATATGCTAATCAAGGGCGGCAACGCCGACAATATGAGATACGGCAACACGCTTAATGATGACAAGTTTGAGGGCTATCTGTTTGACTACATCATCAGCAATCCACCTTTCGGCATCGAATGGAAGAACGAAAAGGCTGATGTGGAGAAGGAACACAAGCAAGGCAAGGCTGGGCGTTTCGGTGCTGGGCTTCCAGCCATAGGCGACAGCCAGCAGCTCTTTGTTATGAATGGCACGGCCAAGCTGAAGGAAACTGGCCGAATGGCTATCATCCAGAACGGTTCGCCATTGTTCAAGGGCGATGCTGGGAGCGGCGAGAGCGAAATCCGTGGCGAGTTGATTGAAAACGACTGGCTGGAGGCCATCGTTCAAATGCCTAACGATATGTTCTACAACACTGGCATAGCCACCTATATCTGGCTGGTCAGCAAGGACAAGGCCGTTGAACGGGCTGGTAAGGTGCAATTGATTGATGCCTCCAAATGCTGTGTGAAACGCCGTAAGCCCATAGGCAACAAGCGCAACGAGTTTTCGGAAGATTGCATCCGTCTGGTGGTGGAAGCATACAACGCCTTCAGGGATGGTGTTTTCAGCGATGGCGATTTGACAGTGGAAAGCAAGGTGAAGGACAATGAGGACTTGAAATATACTAAGGTCGTTGTTGAACGCCCATTGCTTGACGAGGCTGGCAAGCCCATCTTGAAGAAAGGCAAGCCCCAGCCTGACAGCAGCCGCCGTGATACGGAGAGCATACCGTTCAAGGAAGACATTGATGCCTATATGGAAAAGAATGTGTTGCCTTACGCCCCAGATGCATGGATTGACACCAACAAGAGCAAGATAGGCTACGAAATCCCATTTACCCGTGAGTTCTACAAGTATGTTGAGCCACGAAAAAGTGATGACATCTACAGCCACCTTCAGGAGCTTGACAGACAAGAAGCAGCGTTAATGGCCAAAATCATGGGAAGATGAGCAGACAAATGAAAGATAGCAGCATCCCTTGGATTGGAGAAATTCCCGAAACATGGGCTGTCATTAGAACAAAGAATGTGTTTGAATGTTCCAAAGAACTTGTTGGTGAAGATTGGAAAAACACCCAGCTTTTATCTTTAACCACTAAAGGTATAAAGGCGGTTGAGATTGGTAGTACCAGCGGAAAAGTACCAGACAGCTACGAGACATATCAGAAGGTGGCCAAAGACAAGATTGTAATGTGCCTTTTTGATTTGGATTGTTCGGCTGTGTTCTCTGGATTAAGTCCTATATGCGGAATGATTTCACCAGCTTACAAGGTTCTGAATGTGTTAGATGGTTATTATCCAAAATTCTACTCGTATTGGTTCGATTACATCTTTGATGGCAGAAAGTACAAGTATCTTTCAAAAAACATAAGGTATTCATTGACCTATGATGAATTTGCTGCTTTAGGTATTGCAGCACCTCCATATAAAGAGCAGCAACGAATAGCCGATTTCCTTGACCAGAAATGTGGTGAGGTTGACGAAATGGTGTCATTGCAGGAAAAAATTATTGAGGAACTGAAAGCTTACAAGCAAGCCATTATTACCGAGGCCGTTTGCAAAGGCTTGAACCCAGATGCTGAAATGAAAGATAGTGGTATTAAATGGCTTGGGGATATTCCAAAGCATTGGAAAATGGAGCCGTTAAAGTATATTCTGAAAAGAAGACAACAAAAAAATAATCCCATATTGACCACAGAACGCCTGTCTCTTTCCATAGACAAAGGAATTACCCTCTATGCAGAAAAAACGACAAATCTTGACAGGTTTAAAGAAGATTTCACCCAGTATCAAGTGGCCTACCCAAATGATATTGTTTTGAATTGCATGAACATGATTGTTGGGGCTGTTGGCTTGTCAAAATATATGGGTTGTGTTAGTCCCGTTTATTATGTCATTTATCCATCAAACGAGGGAATTGATGCGCTTTATTATTCGTATCTTTTGAACATCCCAACAATTAGAGGTCTTTATTATAGTTTGGGCAAGGGAATATATGCCATTGAACGAGGTGAAGGTAGAGTAAATACATGCCGTTTAAAGGTCTCTTATGATGACTTTGGGAGGCTTGACATTCCTGTTCCTCCTATTGATGAGCAAAAGGAAATAACGAAATTCATTGTCAACAAATCCGCTGAAATTGAAAACCTTATTGCTCTCAAGCAGCAGAAGATAGAGGAATTGAAAGAATACAAGAAATCAATCATTTACGAATATATCACTGGGAAAAAGGAGGCCGTATGAGAGTTTTGTTTGCAAACATCGGATGGATGACCCATTATCAAGGCAATTCAGCTAAAGACATGATTGTAGGCGGCGGCAGCTATCGAAACGAAGACAAGCATGAAGCCTACAATTTCCAGAATTTGAAAGGCAAGTATTATGGTTATGTCCAGCCTGTCAGGTTTGGCAAAATCAACTTGAAACGCATTGACAGTGGATGCAAGGCTGACCAAGAAAGTCTGAAGGATGTGTTGGTCGTATGGATTGCCAATAGACCCCAAGGCAGCGGCACTTATGTGGTGGGCTGGTACAAACATGCCACTGTGTACGCCGATTTCCAATCATCTGACAGGGAAGAGAGGAAGGAATACACTTACAATATCGTTGCCAAAAGTTCAGACGGTGTTTTGCTGCCAGTGGACAAAAGGACATTTTTTGTGCCGAGAGCAAAAGCCCAAGGAATAGGATTTCTGGGACAGTCGAATGTATGGTATGCCGATGCAGACGAGAAAAAAGTTCGCCAGTTCAGAGACAAAGTTATTGGCTATATCGAGAACTATTCCGCTGACAAAAAGTATGTGTCAAAACACGCCATCCAAGTCAATGCCGAGGCAAGGAAACAGGTTGAAGAAGCCGCCGTTGACTATGTAATCAAACAATATGAGGCACAAGGCTACAAAGTGAAATCCAGAGAAAAGGAAAACTTGGGCTGGGATTTGGATGCATGGCAAGGAAAAATCAAATTGAAATTAGAAGTCAAGGGGCTTGCACAAAGCACCATCAGCGTACATATCACACAGAACGAACATTCTGAAATGATGGCCGACAAAGACAACTATCGCCTATGCGTGGTCATCAATGCGGTCAAAGCCCCTCAACTTATCGTGTTCTTGTGGGACGAGAGCCAGAAAGCGTGGGTGTCAGAGGATGACACATCTATCGCCCTGACCATCGACATAAAGCCCAGTTATATTGCGAGTGTAGAATAAACAAATTGTAAGGAACAACTAAAACTGATATGTTATGAAGAAACTATTGATGACACTGATGATTGTATGCGGCATTGGTTTTACGGCAAATGCCCAATCGCCCACATCCAAAGAAGAAGATTTCTTCAAGAACCTTAACCTTACATCCAAAGACACACTGATGTTCTATTACATGGATGCCTATATGAACCAATTGAGAGAGCCGAGATACCAATTGTTCAAGACACAGAACATGTGGACATTCTTGAAATTGGACACAATGACTGGCCAGATTTGGCAAGTGCAGTTTAGCACAAAAGGAAGTGATTACAGGTTTGAGACAGCACTTGATACAAGTCCAAGAATATCAGAGTATTTTGATGACCCTATCTGTGGCCGCTTCACTCTATATGCGACCGACAACATGTATAACTTCATCCTACTTGACCAGATAGACGGTCGATGCTGGCAAGTCCAATGGAATACGGAACCCGAAAACAGAGGGGTAATGAGAATATATTGAGAATACTTAAAACACAAAAGGCTATGTTGGCAAGAAATTTTCCGAAAAACAAATATGGATTGTTAAGGGGTAAACCTTCTGTAAACTGGCGCAGAAAGCTTTTACTTGGACTCTACATAGGATTGGTAGTAGTGTTTTTGCTGGGATTTTACCTATGCAGTGGCCACATGAAATATCCACTTTTTATCCTGATTGTGTGTATTTTGAGTGTGTTATTTGCTTTGGGCAAATCAAATGAATTGTATAGATTACTAATCAACGAAAGAGCCATCATAAATGACCTTGGGACAAAAGACTTTGTCCAAACGAATCAAATAAAATGCAGTGAAGTGATGATGTTTAGTGTCATCGTATTCTTTTTGAATTATTTGGCGCTTGCCCTATCATTAAGTTTAATTCCTCTTGCCTTTTTATCTGGCGCAACAGGTTTTATGAAATGGCTGTTAATTATTGATTCTGTATTGGGAATAGCCGTTTTTGTATATGGTGAATTTATTGGACGCAACACTACAAGCATAAAGAATGAAGAGCCTCAAATATTAGCGATTGAACATGTTGCCATTGAAGAAAGAGAACAGTCGTTAAAAGCAGAAGGAAAAACACGCAAACACAAAGACACGATAGAAATTGAGAAAAAAACATTCAATTTGGTTATGATTGATGTCGTATGGTTTCTGTGTGTCGGATTACTAATAATTCTTTGGTTTTTGAATAAGTATTGCATAATTGGACAAACCTATGAGATATGGTAATTCAAAGATAATAAAGGAATAATTAGCAACAAGGTATCATCATGGAAAACATAGATAAAGTAATCCGAGCCAAGGAACATACCCTTGACGAGATTTTAAGCAACAAGAAGTACACCGTTGACTATTTCCAGCGTGAATACAAATGGCAGAAGCTGAACATCGAGCAGATGATTTCCGACTTGGTTGGCGAGTTTATGGACAACTACAAGGACGGGGACAAGACAAAAGATGTGGCCAACTATGGAACCTATTACATGGGGTCTATTGTGGTCAGCGAAAAGAACGGAGTGTTCAGCATCATTGACGGACAGCAGCGCATTACTTCACTGACTTTGTTGTTGATATACTTACATCATGCCACAGAGAAGAAAATGGCCGAACAATTGTCCAATATGATTTATTCGGACAGTTATGGCGAGAAGTCTTTCAACATTCAAGTTCCAGAAAGGGAGAGCTGCCTGCAATCCCTATACGAAAACGGCTCATACACTCCTTTGGATAGCGATGACGAGAGTACAAAGAACATGGTTGAACGCTACGAAGACATCTGTAGTTGTTTCCCCATAGATGATTTCAATATGAAAGGCGATGCCCTCCGTTCCTTTGTGTACTGGTTGAAGCAGAACCTGATAATGGTGAAAATATCTGCAATGTCAGACGAGAACGCCTATACCATATTTGAGACCATGAACGACCGTGGAGTGCCGTTGACCTCTTCGGATATGCTGAAAGGCTTTATCCTTTCCAAGTTCAGCAACGACAACAAGCGGCGCATTGTCAATAACCAGTGGAAGAAAGACATGTTTGAACTGGACGAGTTTGACAACAACGCCGAGACACTGTTTTTCCAGTCGTGGTTGCGTTCCCAGTTTGCCCAGACCATTCGACCGTCAAAGGCTGGTTCTGTAAACCAAGATTTTGAGAACATTGGCACTCGTTTCCACAACTGGTTTAAGGACAATTACGACAAAGACCTTTTGGCATTGGCAATCAAAGGGAACATAGAGAATTTCATTGATACCAACTACCGTTTTTATTTCAAGCAATTTGTCAAGATAAAGAAGTCCGAGTACAATTTCAATCCAGAGCTTCCGCATATTTACTACCAAAGCTATTGGGGCATTGCACCTTCGTTAAGCTATCCGCTGTACCTTGCGCCTCTGGTGGTTTCGGATGACGAGGATGTTTGCAACCAGAAAATTGAATTGGTTGCACGGTTTCTTGACAATTTCGTGGTACGCCGTTCTTCAAATTACAGGATGTTTAGTGCAAGCTCTCAAAGATACACCATGTGCAACCTTGTGAAGAGCATAAGAGGCAAGAGCGTTGAGGATTTGCGGCAAGCCCTTATTGATAACACGGAAGACATCAACGATTTTGACCAGTCTCTACCAAATCTTCGGTTGCATGGCCAGAATAGATATTTCATCAAATATTTTTTGGCTCGTATCACTTCCTATATCGAAGAACAAAGCGGTATGGGAAACAACATTGTCAAGTATTTGCGAAATCCAGACTGCAAACCATACGAAATAGAACATATCTGGAGCGACCATTATGAGTGGCATAGCGAGTTTAAACAAAAGACTGAATTTGACGAGTGCCGCAATACCATCGGAGATTTGTTGTTGCTACCCAATGGAGTAAACCAATCATTGAATGATTTGCCAGCAAAGGACAAGCTACCCCACTATATCAAAGAGAACCTGCTGGCTCGTTCCCTATGCGAAGGCACATACCAGAACAACCCTTCTTTCACCCAGTTTATTAAAGGCCAAGGAATACCGTTCAAGCATTACGATGATTTCACAAAGGACGATATTCAAGAAAGATGCAGGTTGTATGCTACGATTGCCGCATTGATTTGGGATAAACAATTAAAATAATCAGTAATGGAAACCAAGGAAAAGAACTTTGAAGCCGACATTGAAGCCTTTTTGCTTACGAAAGGCGGCTATCGCAAGGGCGACATGAAGACCTACGACAAGGCCAAAGCAATTGATATGCCCGTACTTGTGGAGTTTATCAGCAAGACCCAGCCGAAGATGTGGAAACGCTACCAGAACATCTACGGCGACAATGCTGAAAGCCAACTCTACAAGACTTTCCAGAACGATGTGGTTTCATACGGCCTGATATATGTGCTTCGCAACGGCATCAAAGACCGAGGCGTGGCCATCCACTTCTATTATCCAGCCCCATCGTCAGGACTGAACGAAGAGGTGGTTGAACGCTACAACAGCAATATCTTGACTTGCACACGCCAGTTCTTCTATTCCACCGAGAACCACAATTCCATTGACATGGTGCTTTCGTTGAATGGCATCCCAATTGTGGCGATGGAACTGAAAAACCAGATTACTGGTCAGGATGTGGGCGATTCCATCACCCAATACATCAACGACAGAGACCCGAAAGAGCTTCTTTTCCGTTTCAACACCCGTATTCTCGTTTACTTCGCCGTTGACCTGTACGAGGTGGAAATGACCACATGGCTACGAGGCGAAAAGACACGCTTTTTGCCGTTCAACCAAGGCAGCAACGGAGCTGGCAACATTGGCGATGGCGGCAATCCGCTAAACGAAGGCGGCTATCCCACGGCGTACCTCTGGGAAAGGGTTCTGCAACGAGACATGTTGCTTTCGCTGGTCAAGGGCTATATCAGCCTCCAGAAAGAAGAAAAAATCAAAATCAAGAACGGTAAGCAAGTCAAGGAGAAAAGCACAGCTTTGATATTTCCAAGGTATCACCAGTTGGATGTGGTGGAGAAGCTGATAGCCGACACCAAGAACGCAACCGCTGGCCGTAATTTCTTAATCCAACATAGTGCTGGCTCTGGCAAGTCGAACAGCATTGCATGGCTTACTTACAGGCTGGCTTCATTGCACGATACAAACGACAAACAAATATTCCAGTCCGTTTTCGTCATCACCGACAGGCGCATCCTGAACCAGCAGCTCCAGAACACAATCCTTGGCTTCGACCATTACGAAGGCCAGATTGAGACCATAGAAGATAAGGACAATTCAAGCAAGCTGAAGGATGCCATCAACGACAAGAAACGCATCATCATCACTACTTTGCACCGTTTTCCACTTATCTACAAGCAACTTGACGAACATGCTGGGAAGAACTTCGCCATCATCATTGACGAGGCACATTCCAGTCAGTCGGGCAAGTCAGCCGAGAAGCTGAAGGCTGCTCTTGCGGACACGGACGAGGCATTGAGGGAGTATGCCGAGCTGGAGGAAAAGACCGAAGAGGAAGTCAGGGACGAAATGGACGAAATGCTGGAAACCCTGTTGACCCAAGGACAGCACAAGAACCTGTTCTTCTACGCTTTTACGGCCACACCCAAGCCCAAGACCTTGCAGACCTTTGGAGAACTGTTGCCAGATGGCCGTTATGATGCCTACCACCATTATTCAATGCGCCAAGCCATTGATGAAGAGTTTATCATGGATGTTCTTCAAAACTACACCACGATTGAGACATCATACGAGATAGCCAAGACCATCAGCGAGAACCCAGAATACGAGGAACCGCCAGCGACACTGGCCATCAAGCAGTACCACGACAACCATGAAGCCGTGCTGCAACAGAAGATTGCGGTCATTGTTGAGAAATTCAGGGAAATCACGCTTACGAAAATCAACGGCACGGCAAAGGCCATGCTGGTATCGCCATCGAGGGCGCATGCTGTCAGGTATTATTTCCTGATGAAGGAATACTGCAAGCAGAAAGGATATACTGATGTACGCCCGTTAGTGGCTTTCTCTGGCACTATCACCTATAATGGAGTGGAATATACCGAGCCGAAACTAAACGCAACAGAAGAGCTGTATATAAGCGAGAAGAGCCTTCCGCTGTACTTTGGCTCCGACATGTACAATATGCTGATTGTGGCCGACAAATACCAGACTGGTTTTGACGAGCCATTGCTGCACACCATGTTTGTCGATAAGAAGCTGAAGGGCGTTAAGGCAGTCCAGACCCTATCGAGAGTCAACCGTAGTTGCGCTGGAAAGATAGACACCTACATCCTTGATTTCGCCAACACAGCCGACAGCATCAAGGCTTCATTTGAGCCGTTCTATGAAGACACGCTGCTTTCCGATGCTGTTGATGTGAACATGGTTTACAAGTATAAGACCATACTTGATGCTTTCCATCTGTGGAGCAATGAAGATGTCGAGAAAGTCTATAAAATTTATTCTGCAAAGAAGCAGTCCAACGTTGATTTGGGCAAGCTGGCCAGTGCCTACAAACCCATTCTGGCATTGTTCAATGAGTTGGCAGAGGTAGACCAGTTCAGGTTGCGCTTCAATGTAAAAGCTTTCAACCGTTTCTATGCTTTCATGGCACAGGTGGCAAGGACTTTCGATGCCGAGCTATACAAGACCTATATCTTCACCGAGTTCCTTTACAAGCTGTTGCCCAAGACACCCCATGAAAAAGTCGATTTGACGAACAAACTGGCACTTATCAACAACAAGCTGACTGAAGGTTTTTCTGGAAGCATCAAGCTTTCACCAACAGAGAAGACGAAGACTATCAAGGGCGAGAAAGGCGGCGATGGCAAGCCCGTTGAGGTCAGCAGGGACTTGTTGAAGAACATCATCGACAAGATTAACATCATGTATGCTGGCAAATTCACCGAGGCTGACCGTGTTATTGTCGAGACCATCTATGACAAGTTGCAGAAGTCAAACAAGACCTTGAAGAAACAGGCGAAGAACAGCGATGGCAACATGTTCGCCAATGACATCTTCCCGAAAGAGTTCTCCAAGGTGGCGCAAGCCTGTTATATGGAGCAGATGGAAGCTTTTTCAAAGCTCTTTGAGGATGAAGAGTTTTACAAGCGAGTAATGGGCGAAATGGCCAAGGCGATGTATTATGATTTCCAGTTGAAAGAGAACGAGAAGAAAGATTCGGATAAATAAAAAAAGAGAATTATGGATGAACAAAACAGACCGACTTTTGATGATGTCATCAAAGACCATCCTGAATTAGACACTCCCGAATATAGAGAGATATGGGAGAAAGACAGAGAACATCGAGAAGCCATGCAGGAGGTGTATAATAGTTTTAATGACACATATTCCAATGTAAAAATATATCATCCTTTTACGGGAAGAACACAAACTGACAGTTTATTTGAGAGGGTAGAAGCGTTGGATGAGAAATACAAGCAGCACATCAATGATATGGGTGAGTTTGTGGCTTCATTCGATGGTTGTAGTGTCAGTTCTGAAATAATGGGCGAATGGAATGTCATTAAGAAAGAGATAAGCGACTATCTTTTCTCAAACAACTATTTGTATGGAAAATGCCCTCACATGAAGGAGTTCTTTTTCAAAGAGAAACAGCATCTTGATTCAATCAAAAACAAGCTTGGAGTTAATGCCGTTGAATATCAGATGATATGCTCCCTTGTCGCGGAAGCGATAATTCTTGATATTGAATCTTGCTTGATACTTCAAGAAAAGCTATCTGAAACCGAATCTTCACCTGCAATAAAAAAGTTGTCTTATCGGGATTTACTAAAAGACAGTTTAAATGTGCTGGAAGATGTGTCAGCACTCAATATGGAATACCAATACAAATACGAAAAATTTACCCCATTTTATAAATCACTTTCTGAAAAAGGAAGATTGGTTGGGCTGGCTAAAGATGAGCCTGCAAAGTCCAAATCTGGATGTTTTAGCATTATCGTATTGGCCATCATTAGCACATTGCTTTGTTCATTTGTGTTTCTGTGAAAAGCCCCGTGTTTTAACAATCCATGCAAAGAAGCAAGATTCAATATAACCCCAGATTAAGCATCCATGAAAACGCCGTAAAGAATGGTGTGAGCGAGGATGCCATACGATATTTTATCAGGACAAGGAAAATTGACAGGAGATATGAAAGGAAGGTTAATATCGTCAACGAGATAAGAGCCTATCTGAAAGCACATCCTGACGCAACCAAAGACGAAACTTCCAAAGCACTAAAACACGGAATAAACACAATTCGTGATTACTGGGAAGTTGCCAAAGGGAACGAAGAATTACTATCCGATTTTGGTAAAGAGAAAAAGCCGAAAACGGATATTCGTGAGCTGCATGATTTTTATGCGACACATCCGAGCGCAACAAGAGACATTTTGAGGGTTGAAGAGTTCGGTGATAAGATACTGGAGCCGTTTTGTGGCACTGGAACGATGGCGGAGGTGATAAAACAAAGTGGAAGAAAGGTTTTGGCTTACGACTTGATTGACCGAGGATATGCAGATGGCAAAACAGGTGATTTCTTTGAGATAGAAGTTCCCAAAAACCAATACGACATCATTTCAAATCCTCCATATAACGAAGACATACCAAGGATTATCAAGCGTTGTATGGAACTGGCCAAGAACAAGGTAGCCATAATTATGCCGTTGCGTTATCTGTCAAGTAAGGCGAGATATACAGAGCTGTATGCCCTGCTTCCGCCTTCAAGGGTGTATGTGTATGTGGAGAGGATTAAAATGGCAAAAGACGGTAATTTTGAAAAATATGCCGATGCTGGAACAAGCAAGGAAATCTACGCATGGTTTGTCTGGGACAAAGGCTATTCTGGTGAAACCGTCCTTAAATGGCTGGCTAACGAAAAAGAATGAGCGACCCCTCCAAAAACAACCGTCTCTTTCTTGTCCATGATGCTATTTATGGTAAACATAATAGCTATGTAGAAAGAAACAATTTTAATTCCAATTGATGAAAACAAGCTGAAAGACACCATCAAACAAGTCTTGATGCAGTATTTTGGAGATGACCCACAAAAAAAGCAGCCAATCAAATGATTAACTGCCTTAAAAATTAAGTTTGTACGGATATTTGAATATTATAATAAGTCATGGGAATCCCTGATTGACTTCATGAATGAAACCATATCTCCACGATTGTCATATATTGCATCAATGGTCTTGATGTTATCTATCGACTGGGTGTAGATATTATCTGTTGAGCCATAACGGTCTATGATGCAGTCCGCAATTGCTTTTAGGACATTCGTTTTACCCTTCAGCAAATCAACGACATCATCATAATAGTCGCTGATGTAAAATGCACACGCTGGGTAATCCCCCTCGTTTGGTACATGAATACGCAACAAGAAATTACCAAATCCCATCAATTTGACTTGGAACGCCAAATAGTATATGTTTTTGTCATAGAGAAACATGAACATATTGTTAGTGAGATATAGCTTTTCAAGTATCGTTGCATCAAAAACCTCTACGGAAGTTTTCTCTCCATCGAAAAGATACCCCACCATGCTTTTGTTTCCGTTCTCCATCGACTTCATTAGTTTCTCTGTATTTCTCTTTTTGCTGTTGCGCTCAAATTGTAATTGTGCCATGTCTCGTCCTTTTCTTATAAATAGTTGATAGATGTGAAAAGTCTGGTAGGCTCCAGAAAAAACATAAATTATAATTGAGATTTGCTGTTTTAGCTTTTGATTATTTGGGCTGGTAAATCAAGAGGATTGTAATTGAGCAAGGCCAATCGCAAAGAGGAAAAGACCATTAACCTATTAGATTGGAGAGCGGAGTTCCTTTTGATGTTTTTTTTGATTGGGCTGGGGCATAGTTCGGCACTATCAGCAGATGTACGAGTGCTGTAAGTTTAATAGTTTATCTCTTCACCATACGATTTTTTGTTTTAAATTTTAATTTCAACTTTCAATTTAAATTTGTTCAAATTTAACTTTAAATTCAAATTTGGATTTGAATTTGGATTTGAGTTTAGGATTTATAATATATTGTATTTTCAAAAAGGCACAATTCCGCCCTTGGGCGAAGAGCAATAAATGGACATAATCTGAAACTTATAGGTAATCTGTCTGCCAGAAGGCTTACCGTCAAAAGCGGTGTTGTGCCATCACATTCCGTTTTGAGGTGGATTTTACCCGAAAACCAAGAAACCCACCTTTACCTTTTATGAAAGGATTGTTTTTGACCCTATCGGGGCTTGTCCAGCTCTATTGTTTCGACTGCCTATGTTGACAGCCTACTACTACCCGACTTCTACAAGGGGCTGTTGGCGATGGTACGCTCTCACCCCTCGGATTACATTCTTGGATGCAGGGTCATGTTTCAATAATAATAAAGAACGATATAAGTTTTGGATTGACCGACTAACCTCTTGAGTTGTGTCGCATCATTCCTTTGATTTTTTATAATAAATATAGTGGGCATGGTAAAAAAGTCAAGAAATTAGAGAAAAATTTCTTTGCTGATGGCAATAGAATGACTCGTGAACGCTTACGGACATACAAAGGCTTTGAAAATATGAGCGATGAAGAACTTGACCTTGCTGTTAGGACAATTAACACGATGGCAGAGTTGTACCTAAACAACAAATCGAAGATTGAGGAATATGAAAGAGGCAAAAAACGAGGCAATTGTTTTTTTCAGTCATGGAAACTTGTTTTTTGATTTTAATTTTTGTATATTTGTCAATGCAGCCTAATAAGATGTTGACAGGCTGTTCCCAACAGTCGTTGGGAAATATTAAACTTTATAAATCATTATAATTATGGAAATTCAGAATATTATTAAAGAAGGAACCAATATTCATTTGGTGGTGAATTACAATGACATTAAAAAAATATGTTTCGATATAGTTAAAGAAGCATTTGACCAACAAGAGAAACTGAAAGAGCAGGAAAATAATGGCTTGCTTGACAGTAAACAGGTGATGGAGTTGCTCCATGTCAAAATTGGAACTTTATGGCGATGGAATAAGAGTGGATATTTACCTTGTAAAAAAATAGGTGGTTTGAACTATTGGGAGAGGGAAGATGTCTATGAAATTCGAGGAAAAAGAGAAGAAAAAGAAGAGGATTAGAAAAAAATGAAAAAAAATAATTTTTTTTCGTGGCCATCGGTGCAAATCGGTGGCCATTTTTATTCTTTGGTGCAAACTTGGTGCAAATGAAAAGTCCCTAACCTGATTTTCAACAAGTTAGGGACTGATTTCGTAGCCCATAGCGGATTCGAACCGCTGTTGCCTGCGTGAGAGGCAGGTGACCTAGACCCCTAGTCGAATGGGCCAAAATGAAAAAAGGTTCGTTTTGTAGAACCTTTTCGTGAACTAGGCGGGAGTCGAACCCACAACCGCCTGATCCGTAGTCAGGGACTCTATCCAATTGAGCTACTAGTCCATCGTTTTTGACAATGCAAAAGTACAGCTTTTTTTTATTCCGCAAGCAAAAAATGTGATTATTTTTCATTATATCCAAAATATGCTGATTTACATGGGTTTATTTTTCTTGACGGCATCATATTTTCTTCACAAAAAACATTATTGCTGCATGATTTCCCCAGTTTTCCTATTTTTGCAAGCATCATTTCAAGAATTCAGGTTTTACTGACGAATCAAAAAACGACTGTTATGAGCGATATCGAAGAACTTATCAAGGCCAACCGCGATTTCAGTGATGAGCGCGACTGGGACCAATTTCACAACGGAAAGGATTTAAGCATTGCCTTGTGCATCGAGGCCAACGAACTGTTAGAGGCTTTTCTTTGGAAGCCTGCCGAAGACGTGAACATCGAAAAAGTGAAGGAAGAACTGGCCGATGTGTTCAACTATGCCTTCATGATTGCCGACAAATACCAACTCGATGTGAAGGAAATCGTGACGGCCAAACTGAAGAAAAACGCCTTGAAATATCCGGTGGAAAAGGCGAGAGGCACGGCGAAAAAATATAATGAGCTTTGAAGCCAATCATCGTCATGTCGTTTATTTTTGTATTTTTGCCAATAAATAAATAGGACTATGCCGGAAATTAGCAGATTTTATGGAATTATCATCAAGATGTTTTTCAAGCCGAAAGAGCATGAACCAGCGCATATTCATGCGATTTACAATGAAAACGTTGGTATCTTTAACATTAAGACGTTTGAAATGACGGAAGGAGATTTGCCTCTCAAAGCTCAGCAGTTGGTGAGAGAATGGTTGCAATTGCATGGCAATGAATTAATTGATATGTGGAACTCCCAACAAATGGGAAAAATAGAACCTTTATGATACCGAGAATTAAGCATATTGAGACTTTGGATGACTATAAGCTGCTGATAACATTTGATGATGGATTGGTCGTGTGCTATGACGTTAGGGAAGACATTGATGCTGTTGAGGATTTCAAAAGTCTGGAAACGGTTGTGGGTCTTTGGCAACAGGTGAAACTTGACTCCAGTCGCACCTGCGTCTATTGGAATGATCGTATTGATATTGCAAGTGACACTATTTATGAATATGGGAAACCGGTTATTTCTATTTGATTTTGATTCTGTTTCCCCGAAAACATTTCTTATCTTTGCACAAATTTAAATCTTTAAAGCAATGAGACTTTTATTAATAAGCAATTCAACCAATTTCGGTGAAAATTATCTGGCATGGGCTGCCAATCAGATTGAGTTTTTCTGCTTGCAGAACAATATTAATAAGGATAGTAAAATCGTTTTCGTGCCGTTTGCCGGCATCAACATCGGCGGCAAGGCTTATCCCGAAAGCTACGATGCTTACGAAGCCAAAGTGAAGGGCGTGTTTGCCGAGAAATTCGGCCTGACCAATTTCACATCAGTGCATCATTTCGATGACAAGGTCAAGGCGGTGAAGGAGGCTGATTGCATCGTCGTAGGCGGCGGCAACACTTTCCATTTGGTGGCCGAAATGCACAAGTACGGCTTGATGGAGGCCATCCGTGAGCGTGCTTTGGCCGGCGTGCCTTACATGGGTTGGAGCGCTGGCTCGAATGTGGCTTGCCCGACGCTTTGCACCACCAACGACATGCCTGTCGTGCAGCCTGCTTCGTTCAAATGCTTGAATTTGGTTCCATTCCAAATCAATCCGCATTACCTCGACCCGAATCCTGAAATCGACAAGCTGATTAAGCACGGCGGCGAAACGCGCCAAGTTCGCATCGACGAATATCTGGCTGTCAACCAGGACATGACGGTGGTCGGCCTGCGCGAAGCCACGGCACTTTGGGTTGTTGATGAAAAAATGCTGCTGAAAGGTGGTAAGAAAATGATTGTCATGCGTTACGGCAAGGAACCTGTCGAAATCGACCCGAATAGCGATGTCACATTCCTGTTAGATAACAAGTTGGCTTAGTTTTATTCAAACAAGCTTCGATTCTCAAAGACCACCAGTTTCCTATCGAGATTGATGGTCTTTTTTTCGTTTCTATTGCCTTGAATCAGGTACAAGGTGGCATCATCGCCCAAAACGGAAATAAAAGATTTCTTGATGCGCGAAATGTTGGCGCTCATAGTCGTTCCCGTGACATCGATGATGTTGTCGACGGCAGTGCGAAGCAATTCGTCTTCGCCATAGGTTGAGATGTGGCGATAAATCTTGTAAAGCTGTTTCTTGTGGTCAACCAAATAGTTGAGCTTGATGCCTTCTTCGTGCAAAAGGAAGAGGATGTA
>JAZQPN010000535.1:0-11030 GCA_045628585.1 Bacteroidales bacterium
TACGGCGAATTCCACGTAAAAGACACCGACAAGGAAATCATGTGGATTGGCGGCGGTGCAGGCATGGCTCCGATGCGTTCACAGATTTTCGACCAAATCAAGACGAAACAAACCAACCGCAAGGCTTCATTCTGGTACGGAGGACGCTCGTTGCGCGAACTTTTCTATGTCGACGACTTCACCCAATTGGAAGAGGAAAGACCGAATTTCAGTTTCCACATCGCGCTTTCCGAGCCTAAACCCGAAGACAATTGGACTGGCGATGTCGGGTTCATCCACAACGTGATTTTCAACAATTACCTGAAAAATCACCCTGAACCCGAAGAAATCGAATACTATCTCTGCGGTCCGCCGATGATGATTTCATCTGTGCTGAAAATGCTCGATGATTTAGGTGTGCCGAAAGAAAACATAATGTTCGATGATTTCGGCAACTGATAAAACAGAAAAAGCACGCTGAGCGTGCTTTTTTCATATCTCACTGTTAGGAATCAGAATTGCTCTACAATGCGTTTCTGTATGTCGAGGAACTCTTCATTGGTCAAATGCAAGTGTTCCTTCTTGAAATCCATGTCGCCTTCCTCAACGATTGGTATGAGGTGAATGTGGGCATGAGGCACTTCCAAGCCAATGACAGCAATGCCGATACGTTTGCAAGGCATGGCCTTTTCGATGGCAGCAGCCACTTTCTTGGCAAAGACCATCATATCGCCCAACTCTTCATCGCCAAGAGAAAAGATATAGTCGACTTCCTTTTTCGGGACGACCAAAGTATGGCCTTTGGAAACGGGATTAATATCCATGAATGCGAAGAATCTGTCATCCTCGGCAATCTTATAGCATGGAATTTCACCCTTAATGATTCTGGAAAAAATCGTAGCCATAACTGTATTTATTGACGGGTGATTTCAAGTATTTCGAATTTCATTTTGCCAGCTGGGACAGAAATTTCTGCAATTTCGCCAACCTTCTTGCCAAGCAGTCCTTGCCCGATTGGCGAATTGATTGAAATCTTGCCTTCCTTGAAATTGGCTTCCTTTTCAGGAACAATGCTGTAAACCATTTCCTTATTCAGCATGAGATTTTTCAGCCTCACCGTTGAATAAAGCAAAACCTTCGATGTGTCAATTTTCGATTCATCAAGGATTCTGGCGTTAAAGATCAAATCTTGCAATTCAGCAATCTTGGCTTCCAAAAGGCCTTGTGCTTCTTTTGCGGCATCGTATTCTGCGTTTTCCGAGAGGTCGCCTTTATCGCGGGCTTCCTGAATGGCAACGACAATGTTAGGGCGCTCAACATGAATCAGATGGTCGAGTTCATCCTTAAGCTTCTGCAGCCCTTCTGGGGTAAAGTATTTGATTTCTGACATGATATAAATATTAAATTCAAAAGAATGTAAAAAAGAGACCCTTACCGAAATAAGGGTCTACTTTTGGTTTGCGTTGCAAAGATACGCAATTTATTTCAAATGCAAGCCTTTTTTAGAAAAGAATTCTTGCACCGACGCTATGCGTACCATTGAAAGAATAAGTATCTCTGTAAGAATAGTCAATAGCGAGCTTCATGCCGTCTTCATCCTTTGAGAGAGGAATCTGGACTGAAAGGCCTGCGCTAAGACCTCTATTGAGATTCATGCATTCAGTATTGTCATAGATTGAACTGCCTGTGCCGTTTTCACCTTTTGCCCAGAGGCCTTTTTCGTAGGCGCAACCGACGCGCAGCATGAGAATTTCTTTCCATGAGTATTCAAGACCACCAATGAACTGGTCTTTGGTGAATGAGTTGGAGCAGAAATTACCAGCAACTGTCAGTCTCGACATTTCGCCAAGGTGGAAGTCGTAAGCAGCAGCAATGCTCAATTGAGTTGGCAATTCAAACTTATCGGCACGTTGAATGACTGTGAACTGTTCGTCGACACCATGCTGGAGGAATGACTTGAATGAAAGACCGTCGCCATTGAAACTCATGGTAGGTCCGATGTTCTTCAAGGTAATGCCGAAGTGAATGTTGTCGAAAGGACCAGTCACATACTGAATGCCAGCATCGATAGCAACACCAATGCCGCTCATATCCTTAATGGATTCACTGATGATCTTCAAGTTGAAACCACCGCTGATGCTGCTGGTGAACGACTTTGCAAAGGCGAGGTTGATGTTCATCAGTTTTGGCTCGAAAGTACCAAGAGTACCTGGATCAGGGTTGTTATTTGTGGTAACTGGAATTTCACCGATGCTGAATGATGTCATTGACAAACCGAGAACTGAGGATTCACCCACACGGGCCAAAAGGCCGAAAGCGGAAAGATTGGTCTGTGTACCAACTAACCAGCTTGTATGAGTAAAATTCAAGTCCAACTTGTTGATGCCAGCAATACCGGCCACATTGCCATACATGGCTTCGACACCATGAACGAACGACATGCCAGCGTTGCACCAGCCTGAAGAAGCAGCCCAAGGATTGATCAACAATTCGGCTGCACCAGCCTGACCTGAACGGTCTTCATTTCCTGCAAATGCCTGAGGAGCACTTAATCCGAAAAGGACTGCAAGGCTCATTACTATATATCTAAATGATTTCTTCATGATTATGATATTTAAAATTGTTAGCAATTACATTAAATTTAGAAAGTATTCAGGTCAACTTTACGCATAGCTCCAAAGAACTTGACGACACGTTCACCGCCACTCGTCAGATCCTTAACGTGGATCAAATAGAAGCCACTGGCAATAGGAGTGTTGGCGAAGTTGGTCAAATCCCATTCAAGATATGTCTGAGTGTTATGCTTTTCAAACTGACGGACCTTAGTGCCACTCAGAGTATAAATGGTCACATAGCAATCGTCTGGAAGGTTCGTAATCTTAACCTTGTTCATCAAAGCATTTTCTTCATATTCTGAATAAGCATAGTATGGGTTTGGAACAACCGTAATAAGATCGAGATCCGACTTGGTCTTCACTTCCTCATTAAGAGTCGGGTTAAGGCCATCGATTGAGAATTCATACATTGGATTCAAACCGTTAATGTTCAAATCAGCAGTGACTGTATCCAAAGCCACATAAGAATAGCCAGGTTGATATGGCTTCGACAGACGGATGCGGATGCGGCAATCGTTCTTGTTTTCCATAGTTTGGTCAAGTACCCAAGTTGAACCTTCAATACCCATTGGCATACCAATCCACATGACTTGCTGATACAACAAGACATTGGTCTGAACACCAGCATTGCTGGTTTGGCAGAAGTTCATGGCATCGAAGAGGTATTTACCACCATCGTATGCAGGGCTGTCGAAATTCTTATAAGGTGATGATGCAGGAATGCTAGGATCTTTATCCATACCCCAAATGTAAACGAAATGCTTACCGCCCATAACAGGATCGCTGTCGACGCCATAGTTACGGATGATATTAGGATCCAAAAGTTGTGAAGTCTCGCCATAAACCTCATTGACAGTATTCTTCAAAAGTTTTGTAGGATTGAAGAGCATATCGCGGCCATTCTGGTCGGCCAGATAGGAGTCCTCACCGAAGGCAAGATTCAGACGAGCACCGGTTTCAACATCGATGACATAACCAGGGAACCAACCCATGCCTTGAGCAGCAATGAAGTTTGCATCTTCAGGATTATCACTGCCTTCGTCTGGATTATTGACCCAATCAACACTAGTAGGATTACCATCCTTGTCAACCGAAGCGTGTTTTCGCAAGAAGAAGCGCTTAGCACCACCTTCAGAAAGTTTATTATCCATGCACATTTCAATGACAGGGCAACGAGTCCACTTGCTTCTATCAGCAGTCAAAACGATATCAACTGATGAAGTACGAGTGAAGTAAGCATCGGAACGTGAATTAGGATTGTAAACAGGACCGGGATTCCACTTACCACCTTGACCGCTGAATGAACCAAGAATGTAAGGAGTCCAAGTGCCATTAGCAACGTTTTCATACAACTGGTTAGGGTCATACGACTTATTGCCAACGGTGTTATAGTCGGAGTTCGTATTATCATCCTGGTCAATGTAGTTACCTGCACGTATCCAGTTGATGATAGTTCCCGGAACATCCTTATCGCGGATACCATCAAGCCATGGATTAGAAGGATCTTCAAATTCAATGCTTGATGTAATGAAACCGTTATTCTTTTCAATCACATCGTATGAGGACTTCCAAGGCGGAGTAGACTGACCGTCATAGTAGTCACCAATCTTAATTGGTCCCATGTCATAAGTTTGGGTAATGGTTATTGAAAGGCCACGGTCAATGCACATCTTTTCATCAGTGTAGGCAGTGGTGGTGTCGCTATGAATAGTATCACCAGTCATCTTATCCAACATGTGCCAATTTGAAACCATACGTGGAGCGCGATTACCTTTCACGTGTTCGTCTGTTTCTTCATCCAAATAGAACACTTCGGTGTTGCTTGACACATTATAAGTGTAAACTTCTTCCATTTCATCGAACCAAAGCTTATAAGAGCGGGTCTTTACGTTCAACGGGTCGATAATCTTTACGTTGACAGGGCTATAGCCGACTTCGTAAAGAGGATGATATGCAACAGGATAATCCGGGTCGCCGAATCTGACCTGATCCTTAACAGCCATCTTAGGTTCACCATTAGGCTTGAAGAGGATACTGTCTATTGTAGTTTGAGAAAGTTCAACCTCATTACCACCATTGCCGACACCCACGAGACGTCTCATTGCAGGACTGTCACCATAGGTCGAGTTCAGCACTGTGCCATTGACAATTTTATGCGGAATGGCAGAATAGCACTGGATGTTCTTACGGCCTTCAAGATAAGGTTTCTTCTGACCATAAAGTCCGCCAAGATCTCCAGGTTCTTGTGAATAGGTGAAGAAATTATTATAAGCGTATGAAACAGCCATATAATAATAGGTCTTATGGTTGACCAAAGCAGGATTATCGCTTGTTGAGAACAAGTCGTTAGTGACAACGAAACTATGAGTGATGCCGGCATCACCACCTTCAACCATAAGCGAAGGAACATTAGCCTGGATATAGTTATCATATTCATAGTTGACGAGACGGGTTACACCGTTTTTGACGTCGCACTGGAACACAAGGCGTGCTTTGTCGGTATTGCTGAGTTCATCAGGGCTGACTTCGTCATTAACAAGCTGATAGACCTTGTAACCTTCGAAGCGATAGTATCTGTCGCAATCAATGATATTAGTTGAATCGAGTTTCAATTCTGTCGGGATTTCAGGATCCAATTCCACATAGCTTTCCTTATAGTTATTGGAAATAGCGGTGTTCGACAGATAGATGATAAGCTCTTGGTCAAGTTCACGGATGGTCAGGTCTGGAGCGTTAGGACCGTCAATAACCTTGAAGCAGTTATCAAACAAAGCCTGACACTTATCGTCGACAACGCGAAGCAATTCAACAGAAGCCCAAGGGCCACCGCTGGTTGCACGAGCCCACGGCACACCGAAAGTAATGTAGTTTACAGCACCTGGTTTCAGAGTGAAAGGACCAGCTGACTGCATGAAACGACGGTCGTTAGGTGAGTTGTTGCAAGTTTCTTCAGTCCAATAGAGACCATTCTGATTATAACCACCATTAGGAAATGCGCATCCGGTACCCCAGTTCAATGGGTCAGAATCGCCAGGGAACATGAAGTCGCAATCAGGGCCTACGACTTGGTTGCCTGAATAAGCATTACCACCATACTGCATGTGATTGCCATCTCTCCAAATACCACGCAACATGTTGTAGTATTCAGGAGCGGTTCTTGGGTCACCGTTAGGAGCCGAGCTGTTATCATGATAAACGAAACGGCGCATACCGAAACGTTCATCATCGACAATGCCATTACCAAAGTTCACACCATTGATGCTTTCATCGCAAAGCTGAGTGGAATCCGAAATAATATATTCAGTGATTGAATCATTGAGTTCCGGATCAAAATAGGTGTGAGAAGTGTAAGAATAGCTATACTTAGGATTGTCAAGACCATCGGGATCCATGTATGGGCCTTGGAAGAAGTCGACGCCAATCGCCGGAGGCTGAGAACCATAGGCTTCAGGTTCACCGCTACCGTCGACAGACTTACCATTATAACCATAACCTAAACCACGGCTAACATCGCAACCTACATAGTCGTCCCAACCATAACCAAGGTCAACGTCGGTCCAAGGTGAGAAGTAAGTACCAGTCAATTCGTATGTTGAACGGTTGATGATTTCATAACTGTAGAAAGACATATTGTTGATTTCATCGTTGGTGGCAAAGCCAAAAGCCTGGGCGCGGACTTCGATACCGATAGCCTGACCACTTGATTCAGTGTGGGAGTTACCTTTATCGTTGAAAATCCACCAAAGGGTCTGGTCGCCTTTCAACACTTGGTCGGCAAGGATTGAGCCGTAGATTGTGCCTTCGTTTGCTTCGTCCATTGTAGGAATCTTGGTGTGGCACAATTCATTGGAGATGTCGTAATAAGGATAGTCACCGGCATTATAATCATACTCACCATTATTGTCCCTATCAAAGAAAGGAGCGCCATAGTGGCTGATAGTAGATGCAAGATCATGTTCCATCATGTCAGGATGAGCAGGCCATTCGCTGATAATTCTCGGAACGGTATAACCATCCTGATCGGCTAATGTCTTACTGAACTGGCCAGTAACAGGATCGCAGTGCAAAAGGAATTCATCAACTTCTGCACGGGTGATTTTGAAAATCTTATCCCAAGCAGCGCAGGTGGCGTCAGAAATAGCAGCCGAACCATCAATAGTCAAAGGACCAGTCCAATAGTCGTTACCTTCCTGACGGAAACGTAATGCAGCACACTTGAGCTGATTGTTAACGTCAACACCAGCAATCCAAAGAGAACCGGCAAACAAAGAAGTAGCAGCGCCATTGGCAGGAATGTAGTACTTGGAGCCAGTTCCAGAAGGAAGGTCCCACCACATGTCACCACCGGCATTGATACGCGTTTTCACATTGTTAATGTCCAACCATTCAAAAGCAGATGATGGAGAACATTTGGCTGTAGTCTGTTCCAAGCCACGGGTGCCATTACCCCCGTTTTCGAATTTGTAGACTTCAGCCTTTCCTGGAATTACAGCAGCCACGACAAGTAGTGCTGCAAACATTAAACGAACTATATTCTTCATAATATGTGTAATTTATCGATGTGAATTTTATTTCCGCAATTAGAAGTTGAAGCTCAAACCGAGTCTAATCTGGCGAGGAGCTGAGTAGTTGCCACCAGAGTTGACGAAAATCTGATACATTTGAATGTAAGCCTGAGGATCAATCTGGCTGTAGATTTCACGCTGCCATTCAGGAGCAGAGAGGTAGCCATCGTCGTCAGCATTACCAGTTGCCGCATAAACATTCGTGATGTTCTTTGAGTTGAGCAAATTCAAAACCTGCAAATAAACGTTCACGAAAGCTTCACGACCTTCTTTGCCTTCCTTCTTGCCACCCATGGTGAAGTTGAAGTCCTTATCGAGACGAAGGTCGAACTTGAATGAAGCAGGAATTCTAGAACCATTATAGGTGCCCTGAAGCAGGTTGTTACCGCCGGAAATAGGTGAAGAAACCGTACGAGAAGCGGTATAAGGAGTACCGGAACCACCGCCAACGGTCAGTGAGAGACCTGTGTTAGCAAGGACTTGGATGTCATTTTTGCCTTCGCGGTGAATGACCGGACCGTCATACTTGGCGCCACGGCTGAAACGATAGTCGAGAACGAGGTTGAAACCATGACGGCGGTCAGCGTTGGTTGGGAAGGTTGATCTCAAGTTAGGAACGCCAGCAGCAATCAAAGCGGCAGCCGTACTTGTTGAAGAACCTGTCATGTCAGCAAACTGCAAGGTGTAGCTTGCACGTACACGAGCGTTCTTGGTTCTACGCAAGTCGTATTCGGCAGTCAAACCCTTGACAGTACCAAAGTCGAGGTTGCTGAATGAGTTGTATGACTTAGGATAAGCACCATTGAAACGGTACATCTGGATCATGTTACGAAGCTCACGATAGTAAGCCGTAATGGTCAATGACGAAGTGTTGGTGACCTTCTGGGTGAAACCTAATTCATAGTCGATGGTCTGAGCTGGCTTCAGGTTAGGATTTGAAAGAGTACCAGAAACGTCATTGAAGTAGACATAATACAGAGGACTCATGAAGTAACCGCTTGAAGGACGCTGTGTCAGCACATCATAGTGAGCGAAGAACAAAGCTTCATCGGAAATTGGGAATGAGAAGGAAATACGAGGCATGATGCTCCAAATCGGGTCGTAATCCTTGAATGAGCTTTCTTTAACGCCATCTTGTTTTTTATCCTTAACCCAAGGTGAAACGCCGGTACCATAGTCCAAGACTGATGGGTCAGAGATTTCAACACCGTCAGCATTGTACCAAGTGTTGCCGCTACGGTAACCGACGATTTCTGTCATATCTTCAATCTTGTTGACGTAAGGAACGTAATCATCACCGATGTTTTCCGGAACGAAGAAACGTTCAGAAGTTTCAACGCCGTTAGCCTCATCAACAAAGACGAGATATTTCTTGCCGTCAGCAACTCTAACCTTATCGCCTACAGTGTTGTAATCGTAGAACACATACGGGTCTTTCATGACGCTTTGGTTGGCATCGAAACGGTCGGCACGGATACCGATGTTAAAGATAAGGTCTTTGAAAGCGAACTTATCCTGGATGTAACCTGCCATGTAGATAGGCTGGACAGCTGCAACTGGACGAGTGTGGTTGCCATTTTCATCCGTATCATTGAAGAAGTCACTCATTGTTGGACGTTCAAACAAGCCGTATTTTCTGTCGCCATCGTAAGTATAACCATAATAGCTGACATACATGTTACCGTCGCGGGTCAGTTCTTCAGCCGCAAACATGCTGATGTCAAGGCCGCCTTCAACTTTTCCTTCTCTCATAACGCCATCTTTGTCATAGTACTTGATGGAATTGTCGCTGAAATCGTATGAGTCAATCAGGATATAGTCTGTTCCATCAATAGGAAGACCCATAGCTTCACGCAATTTTCTGTCGAATGTAGTCTGCGAATTGCCATCATACAGTCTGTGATACATGACCGTGTCAACATAACCATCGTATGATGTGGCATAAGGATGATCCTTGTCAAGTTCCATGATATGGAAGTTGGTCAAGTCACGCATCAGCGTCCAGTAATCGGCTGAGTATGACATGCTGGCTGAGTTCTGCTGCTCGTATTGGAAACCGAGTTTAACATCGTGGGTGGCATCACCTCTACCAATAGTCATGGAAGCATTCACGTTGACAGAAATCTGGTCGTCGACTGACTTGCCGTATGAAGTCTGGATTGAACCAGGCACTGCATACATGCCGTAAACGGCATTTGGAGAAAGACCATTAATCAAACCATTGTTCAGCATGATGTTTGACATGTTGTTGTAGTAACCAACTGCACCATACTGTTCATAAAGATTGTAGTAGTTTTCAACATATCTTGAAAGCAATGGGTTGAAATCGGCTGACTGTTTGTCGAACTGCACCAAAGTATCATAGTCCCAACTGTTCAAGACCCATACATTGTTGTAATTGTGGAAAGTAGTGCCATCAACTAAAACGGAATCGGCGCTGCTCATTTCGAAAGATGTGGTCTTATAAGTGGTGAACTTGCCGAGATTACCATAAGCAAAGATGTTATCCCACAAATCAGGGTCACCGGATTCACCTTTATAGTGAGTGTAGTCGGCCTGAATACTGTAGTAGAAGTTACTGATGAGCGATGTGCTTTCTGGATCCGAAGGGAAGCGTTGTGTGAAACGGACATAGCCACGATAGGTGCTTGACTTGCTCAGATAGTTCTTGTCTGTATTGAAGAAATAATTGCCTCTGCCGTTAGCATAATGACCGCCAGACATATACATCGAACCGCCGAATGTCAGGTTGGTGTTGGCACCGGTGCGGACGTTGATGTTGCCCGAAAGGTTGATGCTTTGGTTTGTGGTGTTAGCGAGGTATCTTGAATAGACAAGATCGTCTCTTTTGGTGTAAGCTGCATTCTGATAGGTACCTGAACTGAGGCCTGACAGACGCAACGGCGTATTTTCGATGGTTTCCTGCCATTCGTCAGTTGCCTTATAGTAACCAGTGGCAGCGTGAGAACCGACTCTATTGTAGTTGATATCACCAGCCAAGAAGAAACCGAGCAATGCCGATTCCTGATTCTTGCCCTTGATGAGCGGTCCCTGGAGGCTGAAGCCTAAACGGTGGTGACCGAAGCCTTCCACTGATGCTTCATATTCCAAACCACCGCCGAAAGTACGGCTTGGGCCCTTGGTGGTCATGTTGATGATACCGCCCATGGCATCACCATACATGGCAGGAGTACCACCCAAGATGACGTCGACTTGGTCGATAGCACCTTGAGGCACACTTGCACTACCAATAACTTTCACACCGTCGATGTAATAGACGGCGCTTTCACGGGCACCACGGATACTACCGACTTCACCATCGCTCGAGAACACGCCACCAACGCTGGAAGCAACGCCTTCAGCAGAACGGTTAGGCAATTTCGAGATTTCTTCGGAGGTGATGGTAGCGCCTGACGTCGTGTTATCCGCCGAAATCAAAGGAATTTCATAGTCGATGATTGTGACTTCGCTGATGTTGATAGCGCCACTCTTCATCACTACATTGTAAGGGGTGATTTTGTTGGCCGGAATAACCAGTCCTTTCAGCACAAAGGGCTGATAGCCAACGCAACTTGCCTTGAGGTCGTACGTCCCAGGAGGGATAGGGTTGATGTCATAATTACCGTCAAAGTCAGAAGATGCACCACCCACTTGCGTACCGCCTTTTTCGACGATAATGTTCGCAAATGGCACAGCTTCACCAGTGTCATCGGTAATCTTACCTTTCAGTCTTCCTTGCTGAGCGATGGCTAACGTGCAGGTTGCCAACACAATAGCAAGTGTCATTAGTAAATTTTTAAACATACCTTTTAATTTTATGTAATACTACTCTTTAAGTGCATTAAAAGTCGTCAAAATTACAACCTTATTT
>JAZQPN010000536.1:0-3553 GCA_045628585.1 Bacteroidales bacterium
GATGTCGACCGCATCTCCAAAGAATTGCGGGAAACGGACGAACAGATACAAGCATTGAATTGGACTACCGATTTGATGTAAGCGACTTGGTGTAGTCGGGCAGGGTGGGTGTGATCTCCCGCAATTGAGAATGAATTGCAATCGACGTTTGGTAACGTTTGATATGTCGGGCGCATATCGCTTTCTTACAGGGCATGCCCAGCACGATTCACATGTGCATCCAAACAAATCACAATAACTACCTTATCACCAACTGCTTGACAAGGGTGGGAAGAGGGAATAAAGATATGAATTGGCATCTAATTACATTTAGGCCCAAGCAGAGGAGATATTATAAACCTCAAGCCAATATGGATTCCCAACGCTTGCGGCGGGAATCTCAAAATGATAATTCAACTTGATTTATACCATTATCAGGGTATGATAAACCACTATAGGTCAAAAAGTATATAATTGCCTATGAATAAAGTTTAGATTTGTCATCTATATGTTTTTAGGCTCAAACAGCAGAGATGATTCCTGAAAAATAAATCTGAGAAAAACCGCTTTGTCCCCTTGCGTGGGTTTCCAAAATATATTACTTTTGCACCTCGATGATTGCAAACCAAAAACCGTCTCATTCATTATGAATCCTTTGTTATGAATGTTTTCGGGTATGGCAGCCTTTCATCACGTTCAAATAATAACCCGGAAACCTGCATGAATCAGTGTGACGACAATAATTATGGCAAATCTCCTGCAATGACGCTTTGTGCCATGGCAAAAAGTGCCGCGCAAAGCGGATTGTCCGTTTCTGCCTTGTCAAAAAGTGTTGCGCAAGGCGGTTTGTCCGTTTCTGCCATGTCAGAAAGTGTTGCGCAAAGCGGATTGTCCATTTCTGCCACGTCAAAAAGTGTTGCGCAAAGCGGATTACCCGTTTCTGCCACGCAACATTGCACCATGCAGTTTTTTCCATCAAAAAGAACAATTCGGGGAAGCCACACGCTCCAAGCCGGAGCCGTGCCTGTCCCCGCCCTTCTGCCGAGGCAAAGCCATTTTGAAGGTTCCCAATGCATCCATCCAAAAACAACAGCACACATCATTAAAACTATTACCCATTCTATGAAAGAAAGAAGAGAAGAAAGAAGGGAAAGACATTATGGATGCGGATGGCCAGCCAATTACTCCAAAATGAAGAATCTTACTTTGGCCTCGAACTGCCACACTTCGGAAGTGTCGGCGGTTGCCACTCGCCTTATGGCGCTTTATAAAGGCATGGAGTTCGCAGAGGACTCGTATCTCACCAACGCCATGACCGGCTTCATCAGCCTGTCGGAGCGTATCACCGCGGCTGTCGACCGTAGCGTCCGCGCCGCCTACGACACTGAGGACCGTAACCGTTCGCAGTGCCTGCGTCAGTTTCATCATCTTCTGGTCGGCTCGCAAAGCTCGCAGGATGCCGTGGTGCGCGAAAGCGCCAACGCCATCAGTGCGGTTTTCAAGCCCTGCGGACTTGCCGTCCTGCACAAGGGCCTCGATGAGAAGACCGGTCACATCAACGCGCTGCTTGACGACCTCGACGAGGCGGCCATGCAGCAGCATGTGGCCAACATTTCGGGTATGCCTGGCTGCATTGCACAGCTGCGCGAAGCGCAAGCCGCATTCGAGGTGAAGCGCGCCGACTACCAGTCGCGCCGCGGCTTCCTGCACAGCAGCGCTTCGGCCACCGAACTGAAAGGCCTGATCCGCGAGCAGCTGAACACCGTGCTGATTCCATACTTCCAGGTCATGGACAGCGTGAAAGGAGGCAACTATGCGGAATTCAACACGACGCTGCGCGAAGTGATTGCCTCGGCCAACGCCACGTCAAACCAGCGCAGAGGCCGCAGACAAGCCCCAGTCCCTGATGAAACGCAAGCCGAACCCCGTCAAACCGTTGAAGAAGGAGGTCTTTCGGCTTAACCTTTACTTTGTTTTCTCTGCTTAAACTGATTGCCCAAAAAACAAACTCTTAAGCAGTAAGGCAGCCCCAACCGCAAACGGCCATCCGCCATCCATAACGGGGCTGCCTGTTTTATTGTGTGATAATTAAAAGGCTATTTTGACCTATGTTGGTTGCCAAAGTCCTGTCCATTGTCGGGCAGCATCTCGGAGAGATGCGGTTTCTGTTACCCCATACGTAGTGTGGGGCATGCGCATAACCCATAGATATGATGGACGTCGCTGCCCTACACTCCGCTACGCTCGTATAGGGTATCGGAAATGAGACCTCTTCGAGGTCGGGCGGGGTCAAAAAAGTATATGATTGCCAAACAGATTCATTGTTCTTTCATTTTTTTCTTGACAAATCAAAATTTCGTATATTTGGAGCCGAAAAGAAAAATGAAAATTGGAAGCGGGGCAGCCCGCCACAAAAGTACAAATGCTTTAAAGGGAACAACCATTAATTTTGACGACTATGAAAAGTAAGATTTTCTTTTTATTACTAATATTAAATTCTGTTCTTTTGCCAGCTCAAATCCGCATAGACTGGCAGCAGTGCTATGGAAGCATGTGGAACGATAGGGCGTATGGAATCATTGAAAAGGGAAATGGCTATTGGGTGACAGGAGCCGTTGGAGAGCAAAGCGGCATGGTTTCCTGTGAATTGGGATGGGGAATAAGTTGGCTAATTGAAATAACAAATGACGGTGAATTGGAAGAAGAACATTGTTTTGATAGCATAGCCATAGGCGAATATGGGGGAATTTTCAAGAATTTATCAAATAGTATTTTTTCCGTAGGATTAGCTTTAAATGACAATGGGGAAAAACAATTAAACATAACGAGATTCAATTCTGACACTGAAATTGTCTGGTCAAGAAATTTCGGAGATAAAAACCGCTCGTTTTGGACGTCTCCAAAAGGCATTGCCACATTGGACGGTGGTGTCATAGCCAACATCCCCACGCAATGGTCTGGTGGAGACATCAGCAATTACTATGGATCGTATGACGTGTGGGTGGTGAAGGTCGACAGCCTTGGCAATCTCGAATGGGAAACAACTATAGGGACAAATGATTTTGAGTATCAGGGTGCCATCACGCTTGCCTCCGATGGAGGCTATTATGTATCGATGTTCGGTCGGCCAGGAAACAACGGTTCAATAACGGCTTGCACGCCTCAGACGACCGACATGTACGACGGCCTTCTCGTGAAATTGGACGGCAACGGGCAGGTGCTATGGAACCGCTGCTATGCAGGAAGCGAGGACGACCAAATCTATCAGGCTCTCGAACTGGATGACGGGTTGCTGTTGCTCTGCGATACGCAATCGGACGACCGCGATGCCGAAGGTGCAGGGTATCATTTAGGTTATCCTCATGGCGATGAATTTTACGGAAAGACTTGCGACATCTGGCTGATAAAGACAGATTTTGATGGCAACATCATCTGGAGCAAGTGCTATGGCGGCACGGGACACGAGTTCCCGCTCAAGGTGTTTCAGAACGAGGATGGCGGCTTCACCGTGTTTGGCACAACGGAGTCGTTGGACGGCGATGTGGCAAGCACAAGCAACATGCACCCGCATCAG
>JAZQPN010000537.1:0-1681 GCA_045628585.1 Bacteroidales bacterium
TTCCGGCCACAACCGGCCATTACTAATGCAAATTTCTTCATGATATGGGATTTGGAGTCTGCGAGGCTACGGGGTCACGAGGTCACGAGACCCCGTAGCCTCGCAAACTGATTATTCTTTTACAAATCTATGTGTTTCAACGGTGCCATTGGTGGTAAGCTGGATGAAGTAAACTCCATTCGGCATATCGGCCAACGAAACGACGGCGTTGTTGCCGCAATCGCTGAGACTATAAATCATTGCGCCGACCATGTTGTAAACCTTCAGTTCGCTGATGTTGCTGCTGCAAACCACATTCAGCTTGTCGGAAGCCGGATTTGGATAGATGCGTGAAACCTGGGCGTTTTCGCCAACGGCAGCGTCTCTCTCAAATTCAGCCACCAAATCGCGGGATGTCTCTGCAACAAATATGTATGTTTCATCGGTCGAGACTTCGTTGCCATTTTCAGTCCAGCGGACAAAATAATACTGCAAACCGTCATTTGCTTCGGCAACCAGCGTCACGGTTTCGCCTATATCGTATGTGCCTGCACCTGTCACAGTTCCGCCATCAGCAGGATTAGCAGTCACATTGATTTCAACCGTTGTAGAAGCAAATGTAGCCACCAGTTCGCGGTTTGCGGTGACGGTAAACATATAGAAGGCATCGGTTGAAACGACGTTGCCGTTTTCAGTCCATGATTCAAAGACATAATGAGGCTTGGCACTTGCCGAAACCGCAGCTGTCTGTCCGTAAGTGAACGTGCCGCCACCCGATACGGTACCCATTTCAGGGTCGCAGGAAGCTGTAATCGTGAAGGTTTCCGAAACGAAATGAGCGACCAAATTGCAGTTGGAATTGACTGTGAAAGTGTAACTTGCATCGGTTGACACTTGTGCATTGTTCTTTGTCCATTTCTCGAAGGTGTAACCAGGGTTGGCCGTTGCCGTCACGGTGCAGGAAGCGCCGCTGTTGAAAGTGCCACCGCCTGTTGTCGTGCCGCCATTGGCTGGCGTTGCTGAAGTTGTAACCGTATAAGTGACCTGTGAGAAGTTAGCCACCAGATTGCGGTTGCCGTTTACGGTGAAGGTATAGTTGGCTTGCGTTGAGACAGCATTGCCGTTTTCAGTCCAATTCACGAAAATGTAACCCGAAGCAGGATTGGCATGAACCGTGCATTGCTGACCTTGGCTATAGGTGCCGCCGCCCGAAGTCGTGCCACCGTTGGCCGGATTTGATGATGTTGTAACAGTAAAATTTTGAGTGTTTTGCGAGAAATGCGCCACCAGATTGCGGTTGCCATTCACCACGAAGGTGTAGTTGGCGCTTGTCGAGACCTGAGTGCCGTTTTCAGTCCAATTGACGAAAGTGTAGCCCGAATTTGCCGTGGCATGAACCGTGCAACTCGTGCCTTGCTGGTAAGTTCCGCCGCCGCTCACAGTGCCACCATTGCTTGGGTCGGCGGAAACGGTGATGGTGTAGTTTTGAGCGCTTTGCGAGAAATGCGCCACCAGATTGCGGTTGCCGTTTACGGTGAAGGTATAGTTGGCACTTGTCGAAACCTGAGTGCCGTTTTCAGTCCAATTGACGAAGGTGTAGCCCGAATTTGCCGTAGCGTGAACCGTGCAAGACTGGCCTTGGTTGAAAGTGCCGCCGCCTGATGTCGTGCCACCAACGGTCGGGTCAGCTGAAGTGGTGATC
>JAZQPN010000538.1:0-4101 GCA_045628585.1 Bacteroidales bacterium
GCTGCAATCTCCTTGGCCACTTGGTCATCCGTCTTGCCGGCAGTGGAAATCAAAAAGCCATGAGCAGGTTTTGCACTTTCTGTCTTTTGCACAGATTGCGAAACGACGTTTTCAGGATGCTCATAACCGTCATTTACAGCATTTCCGGCGGCGATACTGCGAATGATGCCCTGCTCGTTGACATCCAAATCGACGTTATAGGAGCCACGGCCTGTACCGATAGCCACATAGAAAGTCGCATTCGGGTCAGGAGTAGCAACAGGCACCATCTTCACATCCAAAATCTTATATTCCGAGCCTGTCTCAACATAATCAGTCAAGCCGATATAACGCGAGGCATAATCGGCGTATGCGCCTTCTTCAGTATAGGTTTCTTCAATAGTGAAGTCAAAACGCAAAACCGTCTGTGGCAATGCATAATACAAGCCACCCTGTAGACCAGGTGTTGCATTTTTCGAGAATGTCGTTGTCACTTGGGCATTAACAGCCGTTCCAAAAGCCAAGGTGAAAGCCATTGCAGCAAACACCTTATTAATCACTGTATTTCTCATATCGTTTGAATTTATGGGTCAAAAATAGGAATTTTATTTCAATGCGCAATCAGTTTTCTTGCCGAATGCCCACAAAGCCAAGAAAGTCAGCAGTCCGTTCACAATCAGGATTTCGAAGCCAAATTTATAGCCGTTGAAAAGTTGTGGCGAATAAAGTTTCAGCAGATAACTGATAATTGGCGCAGCAATGGCGATGTAAGGCACGGCCTTATCGTTGGTTTTCCATTTTTTCATAAACAAGCCAAAGGTATACAAGCCCAACAACGGACCATAGGTAAAGCCCGCAATATCAAAGAGTTTGTCAATCAAAGACTCGTTATGGAAAGGTCTGAACAGAATGATGACCACGAAATAAAGTAAGGCAAAACCCACATGAATGAGTTTTCTGTACTTCGTGATTTGCTTGTCAGTGAGTTTATCATTCTTGTCGAAATGCAGGAAATCGTAGCAAAATGTCGTCGTCAAGGCGGTCAAAGTGCCATCGGCGCTGGAATAACCGGCTGCGACCAGACCCAAGACAAAGACCACACTTGTGAAAGCACTCAACGAGAAGGCAACCGATGGGAAAATCTTATCGTTGACCACCACACCCGCCTCGTTGACAGGAAGCTGGAATCCCGTTGCTTGTGCGTAATAAATCAAACCGGCACCCAGACTGAGAAAAAGCACATTGACCACAACATACAGCAGACTTGATGTCAAGACATTCTTTTGGGCATCACGCAAATTCTTGCAAGTCAGGTTTTTCTGCATCATATCCTGGTCGAGGCCCGTCATCGTGATGGTGATGAACGCACCGCTCAGAATCTGTTTCAGATAGAATTTGTTGTGCGTCCAATCGGTTTCAAAGACCTTTGTATAGCCTTGTTCGCTGGCTTTGTGCATGAGTTCGCCATACGAAATGCCTAAGTTTTTCAAGATGTAGACCACCGTCAAGATGGCGGCCAAAAGCAGAAATGTCGTCTGCAAGGTATCGGTCCAGACAACGGTCTTGATGCCGCTTCGGAAAGTATAAAGCAAAATGATGCCGATGAAAACCACCGCTGGCACCCAAAACGGTATGCCCCACATCTTGAAAACAAACTCATACAACACGAAGACAACCAAATACATACGCAATGCCGAACCTAACAGTCGCGACAAGATGAAAAACGCCGCACCCGTCTTTTCCGACTTTTGTCCGAAACGCATTTCCAAATAGGAATAAATGGAAGTGAGGTTCAACCTATAGTAAAGCGGTAAAAGCAAAAATGCAATCACCGCATAACCAATTACATAGCCGAAGACCAAGGGCAAATAGGTAAACTGTCCCGTGTAAACGCCACCCGGCACCGACATGAAAGTCACGCCGGAAAGCGAGGCACCAATCATGCCGTAGGCCACGACAAACCAAGGCGATTTGCGGTTGCCTGTAAAAAACGACTGGTTGTCCGACTTGCGTGAGGTCAGATGCGAAACCAGAAAAAGCAAAGCCGTATAAACGACAAAAACAATGAGAATAATCGTTGCATTCATTGATTCAACAGTTTTGAAAATTCATATAAACTTGGGAAACTATCATCGGCGCACGGATTTTCCTCACCGATGAAAACCGTGTACATTCCGGCATTGTGGCCGAAATCAATGTCCGACTGACCATCGCCAATCATCATCGATTTTGAAAAATCGATGTCGGGAAAAATCTCCTGCGCCGTGAAAGCCATGTCGGGTTTGGGCTTGCGGAAATTATCAGGGTCGGAAGCCAATTGCGTACAGCACAAAAGGACATCAATCCGGCCCTCACGGGATTCTATCTCTTGCATCATGGCATCGTGAACGGCATCCAGTTCATCCGCCGTCATCAGCCCCTTCCCTACTCCTTGCTGATTGGTAACCAGCACGATATATTTGAAACGTTCCGAAAAGACCTTCATGGCATCCAACACGCCTGGCAGAAATTCGAACTCATCCCAACGGGTGACATACCCATCCACAATGCGCTTATTGATGACGCCATCGCGGTCAAGGAAAAGCGTCCAGTCCTTATTTATGATATGATTCCAATCCTTCATCACGGAAACAACGTGTTTTCAATTTGCTCGCAAATGATATGGCCAATCATGATGTGCGCCTCCTGAATGCGCGGCGTATCCTGACTCGGCACATTGAGCAGCACCTTGCAGAGGTTTTCCATTCGGCCACCCGTCTCACCCGTCATGCCGATGACAGGAATTTCAAGCAGTTTGGCTTCGCCGATGGCATTCAGCACATTCACCGAATTACCCGATG
This sequence comes from Bacteroidales bacterium, assembly GCA_045628585.1. Classification (GTDB taxonomy): domain Bacteria; phylum Bacteroidota; class Bacteroidia; order Bacteroidales; family F082; genus Limimorpha. The sequence goes on from JAZQPN010000538.1 coordinate 2,820, forward strand.
TGCTGATGGCAACCAGCACATCACCTTTGCGGGCGCTGCCGCGAAGCATTCGGGCGTATGTCTGGTCGAAACCGAAATCGTTGGCCACGGCTGTCATGAAACTGGCGTTCACATGCAAAGCCTCGGCTGGCAGCGGACGGCGTTCCTTATAGAAACGGCCACTCAGTTCAGCCGCAAGATGCTGGGCATCGGCAGCACTGCCGCCATTGCCGCAAAACCATATCCTGCCACCGTTGCGCAAAGCCTCAATGCAGATTTCAGCGGCCTGCGCTATGTTTCCGACAAACGCATCATCATTTAAAATCAGCTTCTTGACCTCAATCGATGCTTCTATTTTTCCTTTTATATCCATGCTGTACATATTTTTGCAAAAATAGGAAAATAACCGTACTTTTGCGCACTTTTTTAAAGCATTTGCAATGAAAGCATTTTACACCATCGGATTACTCATCATTTCGAACATTTTCATGACCTTTGCCTGGTACGGGCAACTGAAACTGGCGCAAATCGTTCCTTCATTCAAGGACTGGCCACTGATTCTCGTCATTCTGGTCTCGTGGGGCATCGCCCTTTTCGAGTATTCCTTCATGGTTCCTGCCAACCGCATCGGCTCCGCCATCAATGGCGGCCCTTTCAACCTTATTCAGCTGAAAGTCATTCAGGAAGCCGTCTCGCTGACGGTCTTCACCATCATTGTCGTTACGGTGTTCAAGACGGAGACATTCCGCTGGAACCATCTCATTTCCTTTATTTTCATCATTTTGGCGGTATTTTTCGCCTTTAAAAAATAATTTTCCAAAAAAGGCATCTATTAGCAAGATTTTGCAGATATTTGCCGCCGATTTAAACAACAGGACAACCTAACAAACAATATCATGAAATTTTACGACACTGATTCCATTTTCACCTTCGGCAAATACGAAGGCATGACTATCGCGGAAGTTTACGAAATCGACCCGAAATACATCAAATACTGCGAAGAAAACATCGATGAGTTTTACGTTTCGCCCCGCGTGATGCGTGAACTGAAATCGATGAACCGCGCCATCAACGACTCGGCTTTGCTCGATGTCAATTTTGACAAAATGAGCGACGACGAAATCGATGAATTCATCGGCGGCCTTGACGAGGAAGACGAATTCACGCAAGGCAAACTCGACGAAGACTACGATTGGGAAAACAGCGACCTCGCCGACGATTCGCCTTTCGATGAATTTGAAGACGAATACGATGAAGAAGATTTCACCGACGAATTCGGCGACAGCTTCGACGAAGGTTTCGA
>JAZQPN010000539.1:0-2371 GCA_045628585.1 Bacteroidales bacterium
AGTGGTTGTGGCAACCTCTGAACGCGGCGACAGGAATGTCGCCGCCCCAATTTGGAGGTTGCAACAGCCGCTAAAAAACACCCCTGCTAGGGCATCGCTTCGCGACACGGCTTCGCCGTGGGGGATATACCCCCGCGCCTCCACCTTCGGTTCTCGGCTTCCCCGCGTCACTGAAATTCGCCCTGCGGGCGAAGAACACGGATTAACGTGCGAAGCTCCGTGTCTTTCGTGTCGAAAATATGGATCGGAGACAATGGCGCATAGGGACGGATATATGTGCATCTCGATTTTCCCTTTTAAAGCGCGACTCCTTGCATAAAAAGCTCTGTGCACCCGATCTCAAGAATTTCCGAAAATGTCATTTGTCCATTTGGTGGCAGTTTGCTATAATCTTCGACGTGAGCAATTCAATGCGAGAGTGGAGAAAATGGCGGTGCGGCAGTAAAATGACGCGGGCAGCGCGACGTCGTCGTCTTTGCCGCGTCGTGAAGCGCGTCGAACGGTTCGATGGCGAGGAGTGGCGGACGAGCGAGGCGGGGCTTGCCTCCTATCTCCGCCGCTTCTATCGTCCCGATCACGGCCGTTGGCTCAACCGCGACCCGATCGAGGAGCGTGGCGGCGCGAACCTGTATGGGTTCTGCGTGAATTCGCCCCAATTATATGTAGATGTGAATGGAAATGTTCTTTTGATTGATTCGCTTGTTCTGACAGCGGTAGGGGGGATAATTGGAGGCGTTTCTGCTGCATTAAGCGGTGGCGATATAGCTGCGGGCATAGCTGGCGGAGCCGTGTCTGGTTTCTGCATTTCGATCTGTCCAGGCGCTGCTGCTGGTTGTGGGGGCGATGGGAGGTGCTGTTCCTGGTTTTATATCTGGCATTCGCAGTGCAAATCGTAAAAATCTTTGTGGGGCAAGATGGCGCGTTCATGTTGTGGGAACGATTGCTATTGAGACGACGGCAGGAGCATTCTTTGGAATGGTCGGAGTCGCTTTTGGTGATGGGTTGGAGAAGTGGATGGGCTCATGGACAAGAACTGTAACGACCAGCTCATTGTCGGTATCGATTGACGTTGTTGGAACTGATTTTTCTTCGAGCATTTCCTGTGGGGTTAGTACCACAGCCGCGGAGATTGTAATGGATGCTGTCGAAAGCGCATATGATCAAGCGTTGCGCATTGACGAAGAATACGAGAGAAGGTTGGAACAAGTTACGTTTGGGTTAGAGGCAAGTGGAACTCTCAAATGAATGGATCGCATAAATGCAGGTTGTCAAAAAAATTCTTATGGTCAAAGTCCCGCAGATCACAAAAGAAACGCCCTATGCCCGGGCGCTGAAAGTTGCGGCATTGATTCTCTTGTTTCCAGAAGTACTAATTCTTGGCGCTTTGCCTTTCAAAGTTTTTTCTCCTATTGAAGTTGGGCAAATAACCCTGTTCTTGGTAGGACTTGCTTTTGTCATGCCATTTGTGCTGCGTTTGGGCGAGAAGAAACTGATGACGTGGTGGTTGTTGTTTACGGTTTCGAGTGTTTTGGTAGTAGTTTTACTGTATGCAGGTGACTCGTATTATGTCAAGAGGGTTTTGTCTGCATATTTAGACGGGGCAGATTATCATACAGAAGAAGATCGGTTGCAATGGCTTGCCAGTTCAAGCGCGAGATCCTATACGTGTTTTTTCATGGGTGAGAATGATTTCCTGAAAAAATGCGCCGATGATATAAGATTGGGTTCCGAAATGCCGTCGGTAAAACAAACTGAATATTTTGTAAGTTTGAATAAATCCGTTTTGATGCGAGCTCGAGGTCTAGACGATAGATTTCGAGAAACTGGCTACAGTAATTCTACAACGGTTGCGGCATTGAAGATAATTCATCGCAACTATGAGAAGATTTTGTCGTATCTGGACGGAAAGTTAAACAATGATGATTTGGAAGGGCCAAGACAATGACAGGGCAAGGTATGGTGAACATTGTAGCTGCTATAGTTGGTGTCGGAATTATGCTGGCCTTCCACTTCCATAGTCGAAAGAAGCGGGCTCTTACGCCAGGACGACGCATACAAATGCGTAAAAACCGAGAGCGATGGCTTTATGGCGCGGGAATCGGCTTTGCCACTATTGAAAACCGAGTACGGATTACAAATCCCTAATTCTTCGCGCAGGTAGGTCGTAGGAGGCGGTCAATTATGGCATGTCCCAATAATATGATTCGTAGTAGTTTTTTGGGGGCCAGGCCCCCCAAAAAGATGGTTGAAAATAGAGGTGAATCATAGTTTTATGTGGCGATAACCGTTTTCGGCCTTGAATCCGTCGGGATTGACGCGGAGGAAGGGCTGAGTTCCATGCGGACACAATTCCCACTTTTAATTAAAACCG
>JAZQPN010000540.1:0-1514 GCA_045628585.1 Bacteroidales bacterium
TCGGCTACCGATTCGGTGGTCAGGGACATGAACGCCCGCAAGATGTATTATTACGGCAATGCCGAGGCCAAATATGACGACATCGTGCTGAAAGCCGCTTGCCTTGAATTCGACCTCGAGTCGAATGTGTGCCGTGCCTACGGCGTGGCCGACACTTTGGGCAAATTGCACGGAACGCCAGTCTTCACGCAAGGCGAATCGACTTTCGATGCCGAGGAAATGATGTACAATTTCAAGTCGAAGAAAGGCATCATCACCAAGGTGTGGACGGAGGAAAGCGGCGGCTATCTGAACGGAACGAAAATCAAGCGTCTGGACGACAACAGCATCAACATCAAGTCGGGCGGCTACACCACTTGCAATCTCAAGGATCATCCGCACTATCAGTTCAAGTTCACCAAGGCCAAAGTGATTCCTGATGACAAGATTGTCACCGGCCCGATTTACCTCACCATCGAGGACATCCCGCTGCCTTTGGCTTTGCCTGTCGCCATGATTCCGAATGTGAAAGGACAGAAATCGGGCGTGATCATCCCGACTTACGGCGAATCGGCCAACCGCGGCTTCTATCTCGAAAACGGCGGTTATTACTGGGCCATCAACGAGCATATCGACTTGCAGCTTTTGGGCGACATCTACACGCGCGGCAGCTGGGCCATCAAGCCGACCTTGCGTTACGCGCAGCGTTATAAGTTCAACGGTTCGTTGGCTTTGGGGTTTGCCGTAAACAAAATCGGCACTGAAGGCGCGCCCGACTATAGGAAAAGCAACGATTTCAAGGTGATATGGTCGCACAAGCAGGATCCGAAAGCGCATCCACGCCATAGTTTTTCGGCTGACGTGAATGTGATGAGTTCGAATTACAACAAGTATAACGCCAACACTGCAAATGATTATCTGAGCAACACGTTCAAATCGAGCATCGCATACCAGACCAATTTCGGCGGCAAGGTCTATTTGACCCTTAATGCCGGCCACAGCCAGAACACCATGACACGCCAGATAACGATTTCGTTGCCCGAAATTACGCTTTCGGCCAACCGCATTTATCCTTTGCAGAAAGTCGGAAAACAAGGCAAAAAGCACTGGTACAAGGATTTGAACATCAACTATTCGATGAATGCCAAAAATTACATCACGGGCATCGATACCATGCTTTTCCCGCACGAATGGTACAAGGATTTGGAGGAATGGTCGAAAAACATGCAGATGGGCGCCAAACACAGCATTCCAATCAATTTGCCAATCAAGCTGTTCAAGCATATCAACTGGACTACTTCGGCATCGTTCAACGATTATATGTATTTTTCGCATATCGAGCAATATTGGGACAATGGCCGTGTTCCTTTGGGGCATCTTGCTGTTGATGCCACAAATGAAATTCGTGGTGATGATTTAGGCCGTTTGGTAACTGATACTATTTACGGCTTTCGCAATCTGGTCGATTTCAACGTGTCGAGCAATCTCACGACAAAGGTTTACGGCATGGTCAATTTTGCCAAAGGTCCGATTCG
>JAZQPN010000541.1:0-4966 GCA_045628585.1 Bacteroidales bacterium
TGTTCGCAAATGTATTGCAGGCGGTTCTCAAAACGCTCGTGGCGCTCATCGATTTGTCGGCTCACAGGCTCTAACCAGGAATCTTGTTGCACGAGAGGAAGCATGGCTTGTAAATTTGCCTACAAAGATATAATTTCCTCATCGTTTTTGGGAAAATAATTGGATTTTTATTGTGCTGTTTTTTCATTTCTGGGCATAATCGATATAAAAAATCATCGAAAATGCCCGAAAACGAAAATTTATATTGAATAAAAACATATCTTTGCAGCGTAATAAAACCTACTGATAATGAATAAACTGATTGGCCGTAAGGCGGAAATAGATGCACTTAAAAAATATATTTTGTCTGATCATGCTGAATTTATCGGTTTATATGGCCGTCGCCGTGTTGGAAAAACCTATCTTGTGAACCAGCTTTTCCACTCGAAGATGGCATTTTCGGTTTCCGGCATCTTGAAAGGATCGCGTCAAGAACAAATCAAGGCATTTCAAAATGCATTGCGGCAGTATGGCTATAATGACAAAATGCCAACGTCTTGGCTCGATATGTTTTTCGTCTTGCAGCAATTGCTGGAGAAAAAGCTGAAAAAGAATAGGCCTTGCATCATTTTCATTGACGAATTGCCTTGCTTCGATTCTCAAAAAGGCTCTTTTGTCAGGGCGTTGGGTCAGTTTTGGAACACTTGGGCTTCGTTGCAGCATCAAGTCAAGTTAATTGTCTGTGGCAGCGCGACTTCGTGGATGGTGCGCAACATTATCAGCAATAAAGGAGGCTTGCATAACCGCTTGACACACGAAATGCATCTTTCGCCTTTCACCTTGAGCGAAACATCTGATTATCTGCGCAAATCGGGCTTCCGTTGGACGCAATTCATGGTGGCTCAAGCCTATATGGTTTTCGGTGGCGTGCCTTATTATTTGAGTCTGCTTGACAGGGAGAAAAGTCTCGCTCAGAATATAGACCGACTCTATTTTTCGGAAAACGGTGAACTGAAGTTGGAATATGAAAGGCTGTTTTCTTCGTTGTTTGACAATGATGCGCCGTATCTTGCCGTTTTGGAGGCTATGAAAAACAGGAAATCGGGTATGACCCAAGTCGAATTGAGCGAGGCACTCGGCAAAACCAACAACAGCCATCTGACGAAATGCCTCCAGGATCTCGAAAATTGCGATATTATCAGGCATTTCAACAGCCGTGAGAAAAAAATCAAGAAAACGGGGCGCATCTATCAGTTAGTGGATTTTTTCTCGCTGTTTCATCTGCATTTTGCCGAGAAAAACAGCGTCGATGAGCATTATTGGGAGCATCATTTGGGCAAACCGTCTGTCAATACTTGGTTAGGCATTGCTTTTGAACGGCTTTGCATGGCTCATATTCCTCAGATTAAGAGTGCATTAGGAATTGACAGGATTGGTACGGAATATTACGCATGGCGCAGCAATTCCGATGAAAAGGCACAAGTTGATTTGATTATTGAGCGTGATGACAAAATCATCAATTTGTGCGAAATAAAGTATTCCGAGACTCCATATTTGTTGAAAAAAATTGAAGCGCAAAAATTCAAGCATCGTTTGGCTCTTTTCGTGGCGCAAACTCAAACCCGATGCACGGTTTATCCGACTTTTATCACTACTTTCGGTATGATTGAAAACGAATATGCAAATGAAATGCTCAATAAATTGAAAATGAGTGATTTGTTTGTTTTTTGATTTTTCGTTTCTGGGCATAATCGATATAAAAAATCATCGAAAATGCCCGAAAACGAAAAATATTACAAGCTTTCTTTCGTGTCGAAATCGATGATTTTCACTTCGCTTGGCGCAAGGTGAATTTGAACGTGTTCGCCCTCGAAACCGCCCATTCCGAAATCGTTGTGGCTTTGGAAACCCATGAGTTGCAGGGCGTCTTCGGGGACTTTCACCTGTATGTCGCGGCACTCATTTCTGTTGAAATTGACCACAATCAACAGCCGCTCATTTTCTGTGTAGCGCAAAAAGGCATAGACGAATTCGGGGTCGAAATTGTTGTACCAAGGATTGCACCACATCAAATCGTAAAATGCACCTTCCGAAATGGCCTTGCTGCTGTTGCGGAAATTGAGCAGTTTTGAATAAAAACTGAACAGTTTCTTTTGCTCATCATTACATTTTCCGCCATCGAAAAGTCCGCCATTCATCCACAATTGGTGTTTCGGCATGTTGGTGTAGTCGAAAATACTGGTGCGTCCGTCATCACCGCTATAACCTTGTGCGCCAATGGCTTCTTCACCGTTTTCCTGACCGTTGTAAATCATGAACGGACCTTTGCTCATCAATGCGGAAAGGGCAACGGCTGGCAAGGCTGCAAATGCGTTTCCGACAAAATGCGGCGAGGTCAAACGCACTTCGTCATGGTTCTCCATGAAGCGCAACATTTTGTCATCCAATCCGTTAAGGTTTTTCCAGACTTGCGTAATGCTGTCGGCGCGCTGACCGTTGCGCAAAATGTTTTCCAAAGTGTTGTATAATCCGACTTTGTCGTAAAGGTAATCAAATCCGGCATCAATAAATGGTTGGTAAAGTGCTGGCTGATAGATTTCTGCAATCAGAATCGGATTATAGTTTTTCCTTAGTTCGGCAATCGCCCATTGCCAAAATTCCACTGGAACCATTTCGGCCATGTCGACACGGAAACCGTCAACGCCTTTGCTGCACCAGAATTTCAGTATGTTGAGCATCTTTTCCCAAGTGTCGCGCTCGTTGTAGTTCAACTTAATGGTATCGTACCAGTCGTTGATGGACGGGGCTGAATAAAAAACATCGTTTCCGGTAGCTTTTGCGGGAAATTCCTTGTAACCGTTTCCTGTCGGCGCCACAAATTTCTGGCCTTCCAAAATGTAGAAATTGCGGTCTTCAAAACCTTTACATTCCCTTGCTACATGATTGGGAATGAAGTCGATAATGACTTTCATGCCTTGACAGTGAATCCGGTTAATGAGCGCTTCCAAATCAGCGAATGTGCCCAAATCGTGGTCGATGTCGTAATAGTCGGTCACGGCGTATGGCGATCCAGCTTTGCCCTTTGTGATGTCGGGATGAGTTTCGCCCGCGGTTGCATGATGAATGATTCCCGTCAGCCAAATATGCGTAATGCCCAGATTTTTAAGGGCATTCAACGCTGTCTCGTCAATGTCGGAGAAGGTGCCGCAGCCGTTTTCTGATTTGCTGCCGTCGAAGTGGATTTCGGTGTTCTTGTTGCCGAAAAGCCGTGGGAAAAGTTGGTAAATGTTCATTTGAAATTGCTTTGTTGCAAAAATAGTAATCTTTTTCAGAAAAAAATCCTTATTCTTGCAATTTGAAATAAATAGTTGTGAAATTTTTCTTTAAAAATGGGTAAAAGGTTACTTTTTTTAAGTTTTTTGGCACTTTCAACGCTTGGTTTACGGGCTCAAGTGCAACCTACATGGGAATCCATCAATCAGCGTGGCTATCCGCAGTGGTTTGCTGATGCCAAATTGGGCATTTTCATTCATTGGGGCGTTTATTCCGTTCCGTCGTATGCGAGCGAAGAGGGTTATGCCGAGTGGTATTACCGCGGCTTGACTTCCGACGATGCGCCGCGACAGGAATTTCAGAAGCGTGTTTTTGGCGAAAATTCCACTTATCAGGATTTGGCGCCGCTTTGGAAAGCCGAATTGTGGAATCCCGATGAATGGGCGGAACTTTTCCGAAAATCGGGTGCAAAATATGTGCTTTTGGTTTCGAAGCATCATGATGGTTTCTGCTTGTGGAACAGTAAGTTCGCGCCAAATTGGAACTCCGTTCAGGTTGGGCCGAAACGTGATATTTGCGCAGAACTGACCGATGCCGTCCGTGCGCGAGGCCTGAAGATGGGTTTCTATTATTCCTTGCCGGAATGGACGAATCCTTTGCACCGTTGGTATCAAGACCCGGATGATGAAATTGCGGAATATGTTGATGCACACATGATTCCACAGTTCAAGGAATTGGTGACGAAATACAAGCCTTCCATCATTTTTTCGGATGGCGAATGGAACAATTCCGCTGAGCAGTGGCATGCTGCCGAATTGATTTCGTGGTATTATAATCAGGTGGGTGACGAGGCTATCGTGAACGACCGCTGGGGCAGTGGGGCAAATTACGGTTTCCGCACGCCGGAATACAGCGCGGGCATCACAAAGACTGACCGTCCGTGGGCGGAATGTCGTGGCTTGGGCCGTTCATTCGGCTTGAACAGAAACGAACCGATTGAAAATTATCTGAGTTCGGATGAACTGATTCGTCATTTTGCCATGCTGGTTGCGGCTGGCGGTGGCATGACCTTGAACGTCGGTCCAGCTGCCGATGGAAAGATTCCGTTGTTGCAGCAGGAGCGTCTGCTCGACCTTGGCAAATGGCTCGAAATCAATGGAGAAGCCATTTATGGCACAAGACCTTACAAGAAAATCTACGAGATGAAGCCTGTCTCGGTGAATCGTGTCGACGAAACCATTGATTTCGATTGGGTGCGCAATTCGCCAGACCCTGAAATCAGTTGCGACAATTTCAAGGCAAACTGGAAGGGAATGTTGAATGTCGACAAGACGGATACCTATGTTTTTGATGTGGAAGTTGATGATAATGTGAAAATTACATTGGATGGAAAGACTTTGATTGATTATAATCCAAAGAAAGCCGATGAGATTCAAAGTGATGCTCAGGAAGCGAAAAACTACCGCAGCACATCTGCAAAAATCAAGCTGAAGGCTGGCAATTATCCGATTGAGATTTCATACGAGGAACGCGATGTGAATGCCTCGGTGAAATTGTATTGGTCGACAAAGACAATGAAAAAACAGATTGTGAAGTGTTTCACCACGGGTGGCATGTTGCCATGTCAAGGTTTGTCGGCGGTCTATTCTTGTGAGGTGCCGAATGTTTGTTACACCCAAACGAAGGATGCACTTTATGCTATCGCCTTGGAATA
>JAZQPN010000542.1:0-5505 GCA_045628585.1 Bacteroidales bacterium
AATGAATTACAATTATTCAGTAACTCTTTCGAGCCATTTCACCATGCCGAACATGACGCACATCGACACGAAGCAGATGGCGAGGAACACGCCCCAGCACTTCCAGATTGGCCAAGCATTCAGCATGATAGGGCCAACGAAGATGAACAGGTTCCCGATAGCAGTTGCACCGAGCCACAAGCCTTGGCAGAGACCAACCATGTGACGAGGAGCCACCTTTGAAACGAATGACAGACCCAGTGGGGAGATGAACAATTCAGCTACGGTCAAGAAGAAATAGGTGACAATCATGACCCAAGGAGCAGCCTTAGCGAGACCTGCTTCAGCCATCTGGAGAGCGTCCATAGCGCGGAAAGCATCGCCCGAAGGATAGTTCTTAATGATAGAGAACACCATCAGGAAGAGGTAAGCGCAACCGGCAATACCCATACCCAAAGCAATCTTGCGAGGTGTTGAAACAGGCTTGCCCTTGCGAGCCAAAGCAGCAAAGATACCCATAACCAATGGCGTCAGGATGATGACGAACAAAGGATTCAAAGCCTGCCAGATTTCAGGAGCGAGCATATCGGAATTGACGAAATCGCGGGCAAAAACCGAAAGCGACTGACCGTTCTGGTGGAACGAAAGCCAGAAGAACACAGCAATACCCAGCACTGCAAACAAAGCAGCCATACGCTGTTTGATTTCCTTTGCCATAGCTTCTTTTTCAGCAGCAGTGTAACCGACAGTTTCAGCAGCGACTTTCTTGCCAGGCTGAGGGAACTTCTTCTTTTGGGTAAAGAAAATAACCAAAGAAATCATCATGGCAATGACTGACACGATGAATGAGAAATGGACACCTTGGTTGAAGGTAAGGATATAATCGGAGCAGAACTGAACCAGGTTGTCGCCATAGTTAGCGGCAGGCAGCACTGAGTTTGCCATTGTCTCGGTGAACTTGGTCGTCACTTCGCCATTGGCGAGATACTGGTGGCAGAGGCCAGCCATATCAGCGTTATACACGAAATTGTGAGCTTTGAGCCACCATTCGCGGAGCAAAGGAGCAATGAAAGGAGCAATAACACCACCAATGTTGATGAACACGTAGAAAATCTGGAAACCGCTGTCGCGCTTATCCTTGGCTTCAGCCAAAGCTTCAGGACCTTTCTTGGCAGCTTCTGCCTCGAAATCGTCGTACATTTGGCCAACCAAAGCCTGCAGGTTTCCCTTGAACAAACCGTTACCAAAAGCGATGCAGAGCAAGAAGATGCAAGTGAGAATCAGATAGAGCCACCATGAACCAGTACCGTCGGCAATGATGCCTTCAGCGTTCTTGCTGAACAACGGAATGGCCATGCCCACATAACCGATAGCCATGATAATCAGACCCCATTGGATGGTGCCGTGATAGTTTTGCTTGCGGTCGGCAATGATGCCGCCCACCAGACTCAAGACATAAATGCCAAAGTAGAAGAAAGAGTAAATAAGACCGGCAGTGCCATCAGGCAAACCGAACTTCGACACGATGAACAGCAAAAGGATTGCGTTCATGATGTAATAGCCAAAGCGTTCGCCCATGTTACTCAAGGCGGCGGCAATCAGGCCTTTAGGGTGTTTCTTGGCTTCCTTCAGATAGAAAATCAAAAAAGGAATCACCACAATCAGGATGCAGGCGAAAATCACCCATGTAGCGTGATTTTGCCAAAGCGTTTGAATGGATAACAAATTCATATTACTTGATTTTAATTAATAATGATTGTACTTTTAATTCAACAAGCGACAAAAATAGGAAAAAATGCAAATGCTTCAACATTTTGCACTACAATTATTTCCCAAGCCGCTCACTCTGTGCAAATATCAAAATCAAACTGAAGGCCGCCACCTTCATGAATGGAAGCACGTATGGTTCCTCCATGGAAATCGACGGCGTTCTTAACGATGGACAGACCTAACCCCGAACCTTCGGCCTTAAACGACTTTTCATCCTGCACACGATAGAATCTTTCGAATATTTTTTCCAATTCAATGCTCGCCACACCTTTGCCCGTATCAAAATATGTGAAGTGAACAACTTTCTGTTTTACACGGTTTTGCAAAACAACCGAACTGCCTTTGCCTGCATAGCGGACAGAGTTTTCAACCAGATTTCGGAACAGCGCATACAGCAGGCTGTAATTGCCGACAACCGACAGATTTTCCGGCACATCGTTTCTGGACAACATGTCCAAAGCCTTAAAATCATCAGAAAACTCATCAAATACAAGGTCGGCCAACTGGCGCACATCAACGATGTCTTTCCTAAACTGCTCGGGTTGTTCCTCCATTTTGGTTATCAGCGAAATGTCGCGAATCAAATCGGACAAGCGAATCGTCTGGAGATACGACCTTTCAATGAACAACTGCTTTCGGTCTTCATCCAAATCAGGGTTGTTGATGATGGTCTCCAAATATCCCCTCACGCTACTGACCGGCGTCTTCAGTTCATGCGAAATGTTGCTCGTCATTTCATGCTTCAGTGCCTTTGTCCTGCCTCTTTCTTCGATGGTCATTTTCTTGTCGTTCCATTGCACAAGGCTGATTACCAACATTGTCAAGACGGCAAACAAGATTATCAAAAGCGAAACGACAAGCCAATTCGGGCGGAAAAAGTTCCTGACATCGACTTCGTAAGGAAGCGCCAACCTGACAATCAGATTGTCGTATCTTTTCGCATAATAAAAGAAGGTCTTGTCAGATGTCTCCGACCGTCTGATGGAATAGCCTTCCGTCCCCGACAAGCAGTCCTTCACCTCGGGGCGCATCAGATGATTGCTCAGCGAATCAGCCGACTCGTAAGAATCAAAAGACACGAAGCCCGCGGTATCCATAACCGTCAGGCGGATGCTTGGCGGCAAAAAGCCGATGGTTTCAAAAGAATCGGCAGATGCGGCCAAAACATTAGCGTAACTTTCGAGTTTCGCCTTCAAGACCGCTTTCTTATAATTGTTTTCATCGAGCATCACGACAGTGATGACAAACGTTCCAAACAGCAGGAACAGACCGACAAACCAGAGCCAAAGTTTTTTCTTCATTTCAATTCAATGCAATAACCAAAACCCGTCTTGTTTTTCAGCATTTCGCGATACACGCCAAGGCGGTTCCTAATCCTGGCAATATGAACATCTATCGTGCGGTCGAGGACGTATGGAGCATCCTTCCACACCTCGGCAATCAAATCCGAACGTTGAAAATAGGTATTTGGATGAGCCATCAGAAGCACAAGCAAATCGTATTCCTTCCTCGGAAAATAAACTTCCTCGCCATCGACAAAAACCGTCTTCGAACCCATCGCGACCGACAGCGGGCCAAAGCACAAACGATTACTCTCGGCAGATTCCGAAACGGAGCCACACCTTTTCAGCACGGCCTTCACCCTGGCAATGACCTCCTTCACCGAAAAAGGCTTGCAAATATAGTCATCGCCACCCGCGTCAAAACCTTCTAATAAATCTTCCTCCGTAGTTTTTGCCGTCAGGAAAACTATCGGAATTGCGTTTCCATACTTTGCACGAACCATTTTTGAAAACTCGACGCCCGAAACGCCCGGCAACATGATGTCGAGCAAAATCAAGGAAACATCTTGTGCCAGCAACGGTTTCGCTTCCTCAGCCGACTCCGCTTCAAGAACTTCAAAACCAGCTCTTTCAAGATTGAATTTCAAGATTTCCCTAATATCGGATTCGTCATCAACGACCAGAATTTTCATGGATTGGATTTTTTTACAGGACAAATTTAATTACATATCTTCCAGCGACAAGGTTTTCAGTTCAAGATGATAAGCGCCGAAATCCTTTCCTGGCAGTTCTGCCACTTTCTCTTTCAGCTTCTGAATGCTGATTTTCTGCGCATTACGTTTTATTTCGGCAACGATGCCAGTATGGTCAAATTCATTGATGGCAATCAGATCAATCTCATTTTGTCCCTTTCTGTCCCACCAATTGCCAGCCTGGGTGAATCGGCCTGTCTCCATCATCATGTCTTGGAAATAACGCTCCAAAGTCCTTCCCGTGAAGCCATCATAACCATTGGCAATATTGCTCCTGAGTAAAGGGAAAAGGTTTCGCTCAATCAACGATTGGTAAGGATAGATGAATCGGAACCAAAAGCGCAGGAAGTTGTCGTGAATTTCGTACGATGTCACCTTCCCATTCTGCTTTGCCAGCAATGGTTTCACGCGGCTTATCAAGTCGTATCTGCCTTCAAGGTTCTGGAGGAAAGCACCCGTGTCCTTTTGCAGGATGCTATCTATCTCGCTTCGTTTTGTCTTGCCGGCAGCAATGACCTGCAGGATAGAAAAATACGTGCCCGATTCAGCACCAAACTCCTGATTCAGAAGGTCTTTCCCTTCTGTAAGGAAATACGAATCCTGACGGCAAACATAGTTCAACATCTTTTCTTTGGTAAAGCATTTGGCATCGATGAGAAGCTCAACGTATTTCGCCACACCGCCCGTTATGGCATACAGGCACAACAGATCTTCCGGCTGATAGTTCGGGCTTGCATCGCAAAGAATCTGTTTCAAGACATCTATAGTGAATGGACGGAGTGTGAACTTCGAGGTCGGGCGGCCATAGAGAGGCTCTGACGATTCCTCGAAAATCCGTTTCATCAGCGACTGGATGCTGCCAAGCACAATCAAGTTAATCTTTGCCGTGCCCTTATATCTGTCCCATACATTCTGAATGTCACCAAAAATGGCAGGGTTGATTTTGTAGAGCATCTGAAACTCATCAAACACAATCGTCAGATGACGCTTCTGGGCTTCTTTCATAATCACCTCAAACAAATCCTTGAAGCGAGTGATTTCACCATAGACACTCAATCCAATCTGTTGCTCCAAATCCCTTTGAAAGCTTTGGCACAACAACGCTTCGGAATCTTTCGACACAAACAGATAAGCATATTCCTTCCCTTCCATCGCTTTTGTAATGAGCGAGGTTTTCCCTACTCGGCGCCTACCCATCATAACCATGAAAACAGCATTCTCAAATGATTGTCTTTCATTCTCTTGCAATATCTCCAGCTCTTTTATCCTATCATAGAATTTCATAATATAAATACCTATTTATATAAATGCACATTTACATTTATGGTGCAAAAGTAATGATTATTTCATTACAATGTCCTATTTTTGAAAAACATCTATCGAACATTGAAACCCGACAAATTGTTAATTCTATACTAATTCGGCATTAGGCATAAAAAACCATTTCTTTTTCACGCTATTTTTGCAGTACAAAAACGAAAGTCAATGACCACATCCGCCATTATTTCCGTCATCCTAACGCTCATTTCCGGAATAGGCATTTTCCTGATTGCCTGCAAAATGATGAGCGACAATCTGGAAGCAGCAAGTTCCAACAAACTGAAACAACTTTTTTCCAAAGCATCAGGCAGTAAATGGCTGGGTGTCGGCATCGGCACTTTGGGAACAGCCGCCATTCAGAGTTCAGGCGCAACAACCGTCATGGTCATCGGATTTGTCAA
>JAZQPN010000543.1:0-4050 GCA_045628585.1 Bacteroidales bacterium
CCAAGGTGAATGACGACAATGTCGCCTGCAAAGGCGATGGCGTATTTGTATTCCTCCTGCTCATTGTAAGGTCTGTGGCCTTTCCTTAAAAGCGTGGCTCCGCTTTTGCCGAAGTTTTTCACCAAATAGTTTTCGCCCAAAAGTTGCTGTAACTGAACGGGATAACTTTCCTTTTCAGGATTTTCCAAGCCATAGCCAAAGGTGACGCTGTTGCCCACGCAAGCCACTTTCACGGGTTGAGCCTTCAGCAGCAAAGGCAACAATAAAACGATGATTAGACACAGTTTTTTCATGTCGATGAAATTTGCTTGTGCAATATTACGGAATATTTCTCTTTCCAAACGGAAAAGCCATATCTTTGCCCGAAAATTTCAAAAAGACAAAATCATGCAGAAAATCATAGGTTTGATAGATGCTCCGTTCACCCCTTTCAAGGAAAATGGAGACGTGAATTACGACATTATTCCCGAATATGCCGCAATGTTGCAGCGCAACGGACTGAAAGGTGTTTTCGTAAACGGCTCATCTGGCGAGGGTTACATGCTCACCGAAGACGAACGCATGAAGTTAGCCGAGACTTGGGTGAAAGCTGCGCCTGAAGGCTTCAAGGTCATCGTCCATGTGGGCAGTTGCTGCGCCCGCAACAGCAAGATACTGGCCGAACACGCTCAGGAAATCGGTGCCTGGGGCATTGGCGCCATGGCTACGCCTTTCCCGAAAATCAACCGCGTGGAGGAATTGGTGAAATATTGCGAGGAAATCGCCTGCGGCGCACCCGAACTGCCGTTCTATTATTATCACATTCCTGCTTTCAACAATGCCTATCTGCCTATGGTGAAGTTTCTGGAAGCCGTCGATGGCCGCATCCCGAATTTTGCCGGCGTGAAATACACGTTTGAGAGCCTATATGAATTCAACCAGTGTATGCTTTACAAGAATGGCCGTTTCGATATGCTTCACGGTCAGGACGAAACCATTTTGGCTTCGCTCGAAATGTGTGGCACGCAAGGCGGCATTTGCGGCACTTCAAACTACAATGGACGTTGCTTGGTCGGCATTATCGAGGCTTGGAAAAACGGCGATTTGGCCAAGGCAAGAGAATTGCAGAACTATGCCCAAGATGTGATTAATGTGATTTGCCATTATCGCGGCAACATTGTGGCCGGCAAGCGCATCATGAAACTCTTGGGACTGGATTTAGGCCTGAACCGCACACCATTCCAAAACATGACGGACGAAGAGGAAAAGGCTATGAAACAAGAACTTGAAGCCATTGATTTTTTCAATAAGTGCAACAAATAATGCCTACGAAAAAATCTATTTTCAAAGTGATAGGAAAAAAACGTATTATTGCAAAATCTAATATTTATCAACACAATTTTTCACACTTAAAAACACTATTAAAATGAAGAAAAGTATTATTGCAGCCTTGTTTTTGGCTCTGTTCTCGATGAACATTTTTGCACAGGAAAAAGAATTGAAACCTGGTCTTTATGCCGTCAATGGCGATGAGTATTTGCCCCTTTCAAACACCAGCGGAAAGTCGGTGAATTCAGGTTCTAGTTTTTTTGGCTTTGAAATCGGCAAGAAACAATACGAATACAAAGGAAAGACATCCGAAAATCCATTCACTGGAACATTTTTGATGGTTTGCGATCCAAACAAAGAAAACGTCAAATTTGCATGGGGAAAATATGAACCTTTTGTCAACTCGATGACCCCCGACAACATGCTCATCATTCCGCTTAAAGTTGAAAAGAAAAAGCGTATTTATGAGGAAGGAACAACCATTATGGGCATTAACACGACATCTTACGAGCGCGATCCGTTTACTTGGGAAAAAATTTCCGACTACGCATATTTGATTACGACCGAACTTCAACCTGGTGAATATGGCATCGTATTTAAAGCTGCCGAACTTGGCAACTATGAATTTACCGCTATTTTCGATTTCACCGTCCCTGAAGAAACCATTAAAGAATAAGATGCTTAGAAGTTGTTAAGATTTCAATGGAGTATTATCTATTGGCGCTCTTGGCGCATCCCGATGGGATGCTGAGCCGTGGAGTAGTCGCTTTTACCGAACGTAAATCCCTACGGGATTGATCTTTACATGCCGTAGGCATGGACGTTCGGTAAAAACGGAACAATGGAGCTAGCTGACATTCCGTAGGAATGTGCCTGTGAAACTTGGGATGAAATCCAACAATTGAAATTTAGCAAACAATTAATAACTGATTATCAATATTTAAACAACTCAGAAGATGTCGTATAAAGAAAAAATGAATCTAAAATCCAGAACAATACGACATCTTCTGATGTTTTTATTGCCGTTCATCACAGTTTTTGCTTTTGGAGCAAATCACGATTTCAATCATCTGGATTTGAAACCTTTAGCGCCATTGTCAGTCAGTGGCGGGCAAGGTCTTTCGGGACATTTCGCAGGAGTTGTTGATGGAAAAATAATCGTTGCAGGCGGCTGCAATTTTCCAAATGTTCCTGCTGCCGAAGGTGGCGGAAAAGTGTTTTACGACGACATTTATCTCCTTGAAAACGCTTTTGAAGACAACGAACACTGGAAATCCATTGGGAAACTGCCAAAAGCAGTGGCCTACGGCGTGAGCATTTCCACACCGCAAGGCTTGATTTGCCTTGGCGGAAACGATGGAAACCATAGTTTGAGCGATGTTTATCTCATTAGTTTTCAAGGTGATGAACTGAAAATTACAGCCTTGCCATCTTTGCCTGTGGCTTTGGATAACATGGCTGGCTGTTTGTCGGAAACTACGATTTATGTTGCTGGCGGACAAAGCGATGGCATGAGTTCAAACCATGTTTTCAAGATTAATGTCGAGGCTTTGCTGAAAGGTGAATCTTGGGAGGAAATGCCTGAGTTTCCTGGCGAATGCCGTTTGCAACCTTGCATGGCCATTCAGAGCAATGCCGGCAATCCGAACCTTTATTTGATAGGCGGTTACGCTGCTCCGACCGAAAGTCGCGAAGGCATCGTTCATCACAACGGATTGCGCCTTGATTTGAAGACTGGCCTTTGGTCGGAAACAGCTCCCATTTTGGCTGATGCCGATGGCGCACCGCGTGCTTTGATAGGTTCGGTCTGCTCCGTTTCAGGCGGTTCGCATTTGGTTTTCTTCGGTGGCGTAAACGCCCAGATTTTTGAGGCAGCCATCAACGGAAAATTGGGTGAAAGTCATCACGATTATATGTCGCATCCCGCTGATTGGTATCGTTTTAACGACAAGGTCTTGGTGTATCACACCCTCACCGATACTTGGTTTGAAAACGGTTCGTTTCCGCAATTGGCCAAGGCTGGCGCGGCCATCGTTCCTTATCAGAATGGCTGGCTTGTGATTGGTGGCGAGAGCAAGCCTGGAGTGCGTTCCAACGAGGTTTCATTTGTTTCATTGGAAAGTCACAAATCTTTTGGTTGGCTGAATTGGCTGGTGCTGATTGTCTATCTGGCGGGCATGTTGCTTTTGGGCTATTATTTCATGCGCAAGGAAAAAGGCAGCGACGATTTCTTCAAAGGCGGCGGCCGTATTCCTTGGTGGGCAGCGGGCATCAGCATTTACGCTACCATGCTGAGCGCCATCACCTATATGGCTTATCCGGCCAAGGCTTACGCTACCAACTGGACTTATTATCCGATGCTCATCACCATTTTGTTGGTGAGTTTTCCGGTCATCAAATACTATCTGCCGTTTTTCAGGCGGCTGAATGTGACTACGGCCTACGAATATCTGGAACGCCGTTTTAGTGGTGCTGTCCGCCTGATGGCAAGCGCGGTTTTCATCATCTTCATGGTGGCCCGAATGGCGCTTGTGCTTTATCTGCCTTCTTTGGCTTTGACTGCCGTGACGGGCATCAACATTTGGGTCTGCATTGCCTTGATGGGCGTGATTACCATCATTTATTGCACCATGGGCGGCGTAGAAGCTGTCATCTGGGGCGATGTGGTGCAAGGCATCATTTTGGTGGGCGGCGCTTTGGTTTCGGCTGCCTATCTGATTTTTTCGACCGAAGGCGGTTTCG
>JAZQPN010000544.1:0-1630 GCA_045628585.1 Bacteroidales bacterium
CGCTGGTATCATTTTGCAATTCCCGTTCTATGCTGGTATCATGGGCATTATTACTGGCGTTGGCGCATCGGGCATTTGCCTTGGCGAAGTCATCAGTAATGGATGCGTAGCCATCTCAACGCCAAAGACTTACCCATTGTTCACCTTCCTGTGCGCTGCCATTTTGAATATGTTCGTTCCTTCGGGTGGCGGTCACTGGGCAATCCAAGCTCCAATTATGTTTACCGCTGCCGCCACTCTGGGTGTTGACCCAGGTCTGACGGGTATGGCCATCTCATGGGGCGATGCATGGACCAACTTGATTCAACCATTCTGGGCTTTGCCTGCTTTGGCCATCGCTAAACTGGATGCCAAAGACATCATGGGCTTCTGCATTATTGACCTGTTTGTCACGGGTTTAATCATTTGCGGCGGTTTGCTGATTTGGGCGTAAGGGGGATAATTGGACATATTGACTTATGGACAATTAGACAATGAGTATTAATCGCTCATTGAGCTTGTCGAAATGAGTGACTGTTTATATCTTCCGCAACACAATCCTCTTGAGTTTCAATCCGATTGGCTCGAGAGGATTGTTTTTATCGGCTTGTTCCAAAATGAAATCGTGCTCGCCTTCTGTGAGTTGCATTTTGCCGATGTAAGCCGTCTGATACATTCGGTCGACACCAGGAAGAATCCTTGTAAATTCCTGATTATCACAACGGAAAACGTATTTCTTTGCATCGTTTTCGGGTAAGTATTCGATGAAGACATCATAATCAGCCGTTTCCGAAACTGCAATTTTCCATGATTTCCATGAATCTGCCTCGGTCGTCATGTAGGTCGTGGCATCGAAAGCAGCGTGAGTTAGACCGTTTTCGTTGCTGAGAATGAAGCCATTAGCGTTTTCGGTAACGATTTCCGCTTCGGGTTGCTTGACCACGACGGTATTCAAAGTGTCAGGGTGGGCGGCAAGATAGGAACCTATGCCTCGCAAAACCGATTTTTCATAATCCAAGACGCTGCCATCGCCTTTTGGACCGATGTTGAGCAGGAAAACGCCGCTATGACTGACTGTGCTGAATAATCTATCCAATTGTCTTTCAATTTGTTGTGCGATGTCAGGGCGCGTTATCCACGATTTGTAGCCCCACGAACCATAAAGTGATGCCGGATTGTCCCAAAAGACATCAGTGTAACCGACCACATCGCCATTGTCGGGCAAAGTGAGGTAATCGCCGCAATTGTTCATGATGCGTCCGCTGATAAGGCATTGAGGCTGAAGTGTCTTCACCGTTTCACGGAGACGTTTGCTTTGTTCGGCGGTCGGCACACCCATATCGAACCAAAGGGTTTTGATTTCGCCGTAATTTGTCAGTAATTCAGTGAGTTGGCTCACAATATAATCTTCCAATTCGGGCGTGATGATTTCCAATGGCGAGTAAACCTGATTGACAAATTCGGTGCAGTCGGTCGCAGTGTCAGGTTCCATTCGGGCGATACCATTCGGAAAATGCCAGTCGGGGAGGGAATAATACAAACCGAGTTTCATGTCGTATTTCTTGCAGGCTTCGGCCAATTCCGCCAAAACATCTCTGCCAAATGGTGTGAAGTCAACTATGTTGTAATCAGTGGTTTGCGTTTTGAACAT
>JAZQPN010000545.1:0-3050 GCA_045628585.1 Bacteroidales bacterium
GAGCAAAGCATTTCATACAATGATGCCGTCGAAGAAGCGCTTTGTTTCGGCTGGATTGACGGTCAGGCTGGCACACTCGACAGCACCCACGGCATCCGACGCTTCACACCAAGGCGGGAAGGAAGCCCTTATTCGCGCCCCAACATCGAACGCCTGATTTGGCTCGAAAGTCAGGGAATGATTCATCCGAAAGTCAGGCCATTGGTGCTGCCTGTCATCAACGAGCCCTACATTTTCCCGGAGGATATTTTGGCTGAAATCAAGAAAGACCCAGAGACTTTGGCCAACTTCGAACGATTTTCGGATTCCTACCGCCGCATTCGGGTTGCCTACATCGATGCGGCACGCAAACGGCCCGATGAGTTTCGCAAACGCCTTGCAAATTTCATCGGTAAGACCAAAGCCAACAAATTGATAAAAGGTTACGGAGGCATTGAAAAATACTACAAATAAGAAAATGAACATTGAAAGCAAACGACTGAATCTGTTTCCCATCAGCAATGATGAGATACGCCATCTGATTGAAAACGAAACGATTGAAGAATTGCAGCAAGCCTACGGTGAGATGCTGCAAGGCTGCCTCGACCATCCCGAAAAACGGATGTGGTATGCCGTGTGGTTCATGGAACTAAAGGAAAATCCAGGGACTATCATCGGTGATTTCTGTTTCAAGGGCGTTGGCAATGACGGAACAGTTGAAATCGGGTATGGTCTCAGAGAAGGTTTTTGTGGCAACGGCTATATGACAGAGGCTTTGCTGTCGATTTCCGAATGGGCGTTGAAGCAAGATGGTGTCAAGAAAGTCATGGCCGAGACTACCGAGGAAAACGAAGCATCGAAAAAAGTCCTTCAACGGGCAGGATTCCTTTTTTCAGGACAATATGGCGAGGAAGGACCCGTTTATTACAAATCAGATGGATAATTGGTAGCGAGACTGCGAGACCGCGAGATTGCGGGAGCATAGGAACACGAGGCATCAAAACCTCGAAGCCTCGAAACCTCGTGTTCATTCTTTATGCAGATTCATTTTGAAAAGTAACTTCATTTTGGCATCGTTGGTCTACATGACGAAAATCTAAACCAATTTGCCGCTCGTAGCGATTTATGTATTACTTTTACTCGCTGAAAAGAAAGGGAAAAAGACAAAAAAGTTCAAAAAGTTCAAAGGGTTGAACGCGCAAAGCGCAATTTGAACTTTTTGAACTATATTAAATATCATTAAAAATCAATTCAATTCAATATGAACACTTCAAAAGTTTACTACACCGACTTCCGCACGGGCTATTTCGGAGAAAGCATGCCTGCAAAACTCAAGCGGTTGGCACGCACTGCCGGCATTGAAAACATCGACATGAATGGCAAATTTGTCGCCATCAAGATGCACTTCGGCGAATTGGGCAACATTAGCTATCTGCGCCCGAATTATGCCAAAGCCATCGTCGACCTCGTCAAGGAATTGGGCGGAAAGCCTTTCCTCACCGACTGCAACACCATGTATCCTGGCTCGCGCAAAAACGCCCTCGAACATCTTGAATGTGCCTGGGAAAACGGTTTCACACCACTCACCGTCGGTTGCCCGGTCATCATTGGCGACGGCCTGAAAGGCACCGACGACATTGCCGTGCCCGTCGAAGGCGGCGAATACACCAAGGAAGCCTTGATTGGCCGCGCCGTCATGGATGCCGATGTCTTCATCAGCCTGACGCACTTCAAAGGTCACGAAATGACAGGTTTCGGCGGCACCATTAAGAATATCGGCATGGGCTGTGGCTCGCGTGCCGGCAAGAAAGACCAACATTCCAACGGGAAGCCCATCATCAAGGCCAAGAAATGCCGTGGCTGCAAACGCTGCCTGCGCGAATGTGCCAACAATGGCCTCGTGTTTGACGAAACGACCAAGAAAATGCAAGTCAAACAGGAGAACTGCGTGGGCTGTGGCCGTTGCCTCAGCGCCTGCAATTTCGACGCCATCGACTTTGCCACCGACCAAGCCATCAGTGTGCTGAATGCCAAGATGGCGGAATACACCAAAGCCGTCATTTCGGGCCGCGACAATTTCCACATTTCGCTCATCGTTGATGTGTCGCCATACTGCGACTGCCACGGCGAAAACGATGCCCCGATTCTGCCCAACATTGGCATGTTCGCTTCCTTCGACCCAGTCGCCCTCGACCAAGCCTGCGCCGATATGTGTCTGAAAGCCGAACCAATCCGCAATTCCGTCCTTGGCGACCATCTGCATCAGGAAGGCTTCTCCGACCATCACGACCATTTCAAAAACACGACACCCGAATCGGAATGGGAGACACAACTTATTCATGGTGAGAAAATTGGACTTGGAAACCGGAAATATGAATTGGTTTGGATGGGAAGTAAGTGATTTGTCTCAGCTATTAGCTGTTAGCCTTAGCTAATGGCTGGTTTTGACATTACGGATTCTTTTTTTGAAGAATAATTTTATCTGTGAATTAACAATGAAAAAATCAATCTTAATTATTGCATTATTAGCGTTTTGCATCGCTTTACCGGCGCAAAACACGCCGCTTTACAAGGAAATCGTAAAGGAACTGAGTTCAAAGAAATATCAAGGCCGCGGCTATGCCAAGGATGGCGTGCTGAAAGCGGGTGATTACATTGAAAAACAGTTCCGTAAGGCTGGCGTTGACGAAGTCATTCTTCAACCTTTCACCATCAACATCAACACTTTTCCTGGAAAAATGAAGATGTGGGTCGATGGCAGGAAACTCACTCCTGGCGATGATTTCGTGATGCGCGAATATTCACCCGGCGTGAAAGGCAGTTTCCCGCTCTATTTCATCGACACGGCAAACTTCGATTTTGAACAGATTTCCAAGGACTTGCAGACTCCTGAATACAAAAACGCTTTCGTCGTCTGCGATTTCTGGTTCCCTTACAAACACGGCAAGGAGTTTTCCATTCTGCAAAGCGACACGACTTGCCCCAATGCAGGTTTGCTCTACACTTGGGAAACTGGCCTGAAATTCTACAAGGCCTACGGCGAAAACATTGCCGCAAAACCTATTGTCTGG
>JAZQPN010000546.1:0-8390 GCA_045628585.1 Bacteroidales bacterium
CTGGGTCTGCATGACGAAATCCATCACGCGGCGAATGTCTTCCTTATCAAGGTCTTCCTTTGTGAAAACGAAAAGTCCAAATTCGTTGTAATCGCCATAAAACCTGTTGTTTACCTTACGGATTTTGTTTTCAAGAATGCGTTTCATCGGCATGGCCAGCGACCAATATTCATATTCCTTCAAGCCCATCATGTTGCCGTCGCCCAAACCGTAGGCATAACCAGTCCGTGAAATGTTATCGCGGTCAACATCGTTCACCTTCATGATTTCATCGCCCGCCATTTCATTAATCAAGGCATGGGCCACGTTGACATCTTCACGAATGGCACGCGTGACTTCAATGCCAATACCACGCTCATTATCCTGTAAATCAGGCCTGTCGCGATTGACAAGATTGGCATAATGCTCACCAAGCAAAGTCTCTAACGATATTTTGGCATACCGTTCAAAGAAACAAGTGTCATATTTCGGCGCGATGTTTTCCAATTGAAACGAATCCATTTGTTTGCGCAAAGATAAGGAAAAGAAATTTGCCATTTCCAAAATAATCACTGAAACAGATCAAATTTTAATCAATGCCATATTAAAACTTGCGCAATCTCATTTTTTTTGTAACTTTGCGCTGATTTTAATACCGCATATATGGATAACAAGACTATCATCGGAAGAGAAAAAGAGCAACAGATTCTTCAACGCTGTCTGGATTCGGAAGAGTCTGAATTTGTGGCAATTTACGGTCGTCGGCGCGTTGGAAAAACCTATTTGGTAAGGCGGTTTTTCAATGATAATTTTGCATTTTTCCTGACAGGAATGGACAATGTTTCCATGCAAGATCAACTGACGAATTTCGCTTTTGCACTTGAAAAATATGCCCAAACGGAAATTAAAGTCCCCAAAAACTGGCTTTATGCCTTTGATGACTTATCAAAATATTTAGAGACATTGCCCGAAGGCCAAAAGGTGATTTTCATCGACGAACTACCTTGGCTGGACACGCCTAAATCACGCTTCCTCAGCGCATTGGAACATTTTTGGAACAGTTGGGCATCTTTGCGCAACGACATCAAACTCATCACCTGCGGGTCGGCAACTTCATGGATGCTTAATGAACTGATTAACAATCGCGGAGGGCTGCACAACCGTCTCACACACAAAATTTTGCTTGAACCATTTACCTTGAAAGAATGTAAGGATTTCTTCGACCTGAACCATTTTGGCTATGCCGAACGCGAAATTGCTGAATGTTATATGGTTATGGGCGGCGTTCCTTTTTACATGAAGCAAATGAGAAAAGGTCTCAGCGTCGCACAAAACATCGATGCCCTGTTTTTTGAAATTGGTGGCCAACTGTCTGACGAATACCAAAATTTGATACGTTCATTATTCAGCCATTCAACGAATTACATGAAAATACTTGAGGCAATTTCGAGCAAAGGCATCGGCTTGACGAGGCTCGACATTTTGGAACAAACCGATTTGCCCAACAACGGAGGATTGACAACCATGCTCAACGAATTGCAAAGCTGCGGTTTCATTAGGGAATACCTGCCCATTGACAAGCAAAAGAAAAGTTCTCTGTATCAACTGATTGACCCATATATGCTATTCTATTTCCGCTTTGTAAAAACGAACAAATACCAAAACGAACATTTTTGGGTCGACTCAATGACAACGGCGCAACACGACAGTTGGTGCGGCTATGCCTTTGAAATTCTTTGCCTGAATCACATCAAGCAAATCAAAGCGGCTTTGGGCATCGCCGGAGTGGAAACGAAAATCGCATCATGGAAAAGTGACAAAATAAAAAAAGGTGCCCAAATCGATTTGCTTATCGACAGAAAAGACGATGCAATCAACCTTTGCGAGATGAAATACACAAAAAGGGATTTTACAATAACTGCAAAATACGAGAAGGAACTTATCAATAAAATCGAAGTCTTCAGGGAAGAATCAAAGACATCTAAATCGGTGAGATTGACGATGATAACAACAAAAGGAATTGCCCATAACACCCATTCGTCAATCGTACAAAACGAACTGACTTTGTCCGATTTATTCCATTAAGAAATAGCCTCATGCCATATTAAAACTTGCGCAATCTCGCTTTTTAAGCCACATTGCGCAAGTTATAACATCGCATGAAAGAAAATGGAATCACTCAACATTCAGACTTTGACGGGCGTATGGCGTAAGGTCCTGAGTTGCAAATTCGCCTTTCAGAAACTTGTAATAACCTGCTACTGCGACCATTGCAGCATTATCGGTACTGTAGCTGAGGCGTGGAATGAACACTTTCCAATGGTACTTCTCGCCCATCGCCAGCATGGCATCGTGCAAGCCTGAATTGGCCGAAACGCCGCCTGCAATGGCAACCGTCTTGATTCCCGTCATCTTGCTTGCTTTCACCAGTTTGCTCATCAAAATATCAATAATTGTGTGTTGCACCGAAGCGCAAAGGTCTTCCTTGTTTTCTTCAATGAAATTCGGATTGAGTTTCAGATTATCGCGAACCGTGTATAAAATGCTGGTTTTCAAACCGCTGAAACTATAATCAAGGTCAGGGATTTGAGGTTTGGCAAAAGTGAAGGCATTCGGATTTCCGATTTTTGCCAACTTGTCGATGACCGGACCGCCAGGATAAGGCAAACCGAGAATTTTCGCCGTCTTGTCGAAGGCTTCTCCAGCAGCATCATCGATGGTTTTTCCGATGACTTCCATGTCGAAATAATCCTTCACGACAACGATTTGGGTGTGGCCTCCCGAAACGGTCAGACACAAAAACGGGAACTCAGGCACCTCAGTATGGGTGGCATCAGTGGCAAAATGCACAAGAATATGGGCATTCATGTGGTCGATTTCCACCATTGGGATGTTCAAGGTCTGCGCAAAAGCCTTTGAAAATGAGGTTCCTACGAGCAAAGAGCCTAAAAGTCCAGGTCCGCGCGTAAAAGCTATCGCACTTAACTGATTTTTGTTTATTTTTGCCTCTTTCAAAGCAGTGTCAATGACGGGTATGATATTCTGCTGGTGAGCACGCGAAGCGAGTTCGGGGACAACGCCTCCGTATTTCTCGTGAACTTTCTGACTAGCAATGACATTTGATAAGACACAGGTGCCTTGAAGAACTGCGGCAGAAGTGTCGTCGCACGATGATTCGATGCCTAAAATATATTCGTTCATAGCTAAAATTTGGAGGGTCAAAATTATCAAAAAAAAGATTATCCATAGCATACTAATTCTGATAATGGTGATTTTATCGGCAGTCACCACCCTTTTTATTGCTGTCCAAGACCCTATCACTCAGAAATTTGCGGCTCGAATCGCAGGCGGCTATCTTTCCGAAAAAACAGGAGCGGAAATCAAAATCGGCAAGCTCTACATTTCGCCAAATTTTTCCATTCACCTTGAAGATTTTTACGCCAAGGATCTGAACGACAACTATTTGGCAAAGATTGGGTTACTTCACGCCAGAATCGACGCACAAGACCTTCTCAACGGCGAAATCCACCTGAAAAGTGTCGATTTAAAAGACACGGAAGCCAACATCATCAAATATGAAGGCGAAGACGAGTTCAATTTTGACTTTATCGCTGACGCTTTCCAAACCGATAACGAAAAAGAAAAAACTTCGGAACCTTTGAATATACGGATAGACCGCATCAATTTTAAAGACATTGATTTCATGCTTTGGAACCAAAACACGGCAGATTTGCAGAAAACCTTGGACAACCGCATGGATTATTCCCATCTTGATTTGGACGACATCAACCTTGAAGCCAACGACATATCCATTTTGGGCGATTCCATTCATGCCGACATAAAATTGCTGATGGCCAAGGAATTAAGCGGTTTTGAAATCAAAAGTTTCCAAGGCATTGCCAACGTTTCGCCATCTGGAATACTTGTCGACAGCCTGTATATCCAGACCAACAACAGCAACCTTCACCTCGATTTGCACATGCTGTATAGCGATTACAGCGACATCAATTCCTTTGTCGATTCCGTCTATTTTGACTCAAGAATCTATCCAACCGACATCATGCTCTCCGACATTGGCGTTTTCGCCGAGGTGATGTATAAAATGCCTGATTTAGTGCATTTTGAAACCCGTTTTATTGGTCCCATCGAGCATTTCCGTGTTGAAGACCTGAAAGTCGGATTTGGCGACGAAACCCATTTTGAGGGCAACATGAGCATGCATCCGCTTGACTTTTTCTACGGTCAACATACGCTGAACATCAACAAGATGCATTACAGTTACGACGACTTGGTGCATTTCCACATTCCGGGAAGCACGGAAACCATTCCTATTCCCGAATCGCTGAAAGGCTTGGACAGAGGCAACATCAAGTTCAATTTCAAGGGTTCGTACAAAGACTTTCTTGCCGAAGCCAACATCACCTCCGGAATCGGCGACATTGCGGCCAATTTCAACATGGACCTGCAAGGCGCAAACGGCACCGCATTTTCGGGCAAAGTGAAAGCCCAGCGCATTGATGTCGGGACCATTGCCAACGCCTCAAACATTATCGGGAGCATCGATGTTGATGCCGAAATTTCGGGACGCGTCAAGCCTCATGGAACGATGGAATTCGACATTAATGGCGATGCCTATAACGCTTATATTCTGGACAATACGATTGACAAAATCAAGCTCAACGGACGGCTTACAGACAAACGTTTCAATGGCAAGATTAGCATCAAAGACAACGAATTGGACCTTGATTTCAACGGCCTTGCCGACTTCAACAACCCGAAAATGCCGCATGCCGATTTCGAGGCCTCCATCAACAAAGCCGACCTCATCGGTTTGAACGTCATCAAAAACGACTCCATCGCATTGGTCAGCACAAAAATCACCGCCAACATGGTCGGTTTCGACCCCGACAAGATGGAAGGCAGCCTAAGCATAGATAACACACATTTTACCAATGGTTTAGGTCATTTCGAAATGGATCATTTGGATGCCGACATCGAAAATGACAACCTGATGCAACGCCGCATCAACATCAACTGCGACTTTTTCACCTACGAAATGGCCGGCCTGATTGATTTCGCAAGCCTGCCGTTGGCCTTCAAAGCCTATCTCGACACCTACGCCGACATTCCAAAATGGCATGAAGACATTCAGCATTACATTAATAAGAAGAACAAAAAGGAGCAGGATTTCTTCATCAAGATGAACATCAGCAATCCCGACCCAATCACGCAACTTCTGCTGCCCCAACTGCAAGTGGCAAAAAACACTACGCTGAACGGGACATTTACCTCAAGGACAAACATGTTCAGCCTGACTCTCCGCTCCAAAGCCGCCAAATTCAACAACATTTTAATCGACGATTTCGAATACAAGCATTACACCACGCTGACAAGTTCCGTCGCCCGTTTCAGCATCGACGACCTCGTTTTGCGCGACAGCACCAGACACGACACTTCCAGAATCAACCTCGAAAACCTGGTCTTTGAAAACGCATTGCGAAACGACAGCATTTACGCCAATCTGCGTTGGGACAACAAAGGAAACAAGAACCTCAACCGCGCCGACATCCACACTTCGTTTGTCCCGACAGAAACCGGCGGACGTTTCAACATTTATTCTACCGATTTGCTCATCAACGACTCCGTTTGGAGCATCAATCCGTTGAATTACATCGTTTTTGATGACAAAAAAATCGACATCCACAATCTGGAAATCTTCCATAACAAGCAGCATTTTGCAGTCGACGGCTATGTTCCATTTACTGAAAACGACACCATAAATGCCAAATTCGATGATTTCGATTTATCCTCTTTTGACTTTATTTTCAGCGGTTTAGGATTCGATTTGGACGGTCACATTGATGGCGACGCCCAAGTCAGCGACATTCAAGGCAACCCATACATCCTTGCCAATTTAGGCATCGACCGATTCGGATTGAACGGCCAAAACATCGGCGACCTGAATATCAGCAGTTATTGGGACAATCCGAGCAATTCCATTTACCTGGAAACAGAGCTCATCGACAAAAACAAATGCGCCTTCGGCCTGAGCGGATTCTATCAGACCAAATCGAAGGAAGACAACCTCAATTTCGACCTCAAACTTGACGGATTCAACCTCAGCCTCCTTTCCGATTTCACCGAAGGCATTGCCTCTCGCGTTCAAGGACTTGCGAACGGCGATTTCACGATAAGAGGCTCGTTCAAGGAACCCGTCATCGAAGGCGACCTGAAGATTGACGACGGCGGCTGCATGGTCGATTTCCTGAAGACTTACTACACCTTCAGCCCGACCCTGAAACTGACTCCCGACCAAATCGAATTCACCGACATGGTTCTCACCGACACTTTGGGCAACACCGCAAAAGTCATTGGCAGCATCAAGCATAACTATCTGAAAGACTTTAACATAAACCTTACTCTGTTGCCGAACAATTTCCTTGCCATGGCAACCACCTTTAAAGACAGCCCTTCCTACTACGGCACCGCCATTGCAAGCGGCATTGTCAGAATAGAAGGCCCCATGAACGACATAAAGCTCAGAATCAATGCCTTGACGCGCAGCGGGACCCGAATCACCATTCCTTTCAACAACACATCACACGTCAAGGATAACGATTTCATCACGTTTGTCCCGCCCAAGGATGCCATTATCATTGAAGAAGAAACCGCATTGCCGCCAAAGAAAAGCAAGAGCAATTTCGACCTCAATCTTGACATCAATGTCACCGACGATGCCAAAGTCAAGATTTTGCTTCCGAGCGACATCGGTTCATTGGATGCCACAGGTTCGGGAAACATCAAAATCGGCACCAATTCGGCAGGCGACTTTACGCTTTTCGGTGATTATCTGATAGATAACGGAAAACTTCAAATCAACTACAACAACATCATCAGCAAAAACCTTAAATTGGAAAAAGGCGGCACCATTTCGTGGGTCGGCGACCCGATGAAAGGCACCATCAACGTGACCGGCATTTATTCGACGACCGCCACCCTCAGTTCGCTTGGCGTCTTGATTGACACCACTTCTTCTAACTTCAACAATGTCAATGTGGAATGTCTGATTCACTTGCGCAATGCGCTGATGAACCCCAACGTTTCGTTCAGCATCAGGTTCCCGAATGCCTCGGAAGACTTGAAGCAGTCCGTTTTTACCATTCTCGACACCACCAATCAGGCAGCAATGACACAGCAAGCCATCTCGCTGCTGGTTCTCAATTCGTTCAGCAACACACAAGCTGCCACAAGTTTTGCGAACAGTTCGCTCTATCTTGACGTTCTGACCAACCAGCTCACCAACTGGGTGTCGCAAATCAGTCAGAATTTCGACATGGGCATACATTACAAGCCTGGCGACGCCCTTTCAAACGAAGAATTGCAAATAGCCCTGAAAACCCAGCTTTTCAATGACCGCCTGACCATCGAGACCAATTTCGGCATGATCAACTCGCCCAATTCGACGGCCAATAACGCTTCCAACCTGGTCGGTGAATTCGACATCAATTGGAAGATTAGCAAAGACGGCAAATTACAGGCGCACCTCTACAACCATTCGAACAGCAACAACTATTATTACAACTATTCTTTCGACAAGACAGCACCTTACACGCAAGGCTTAGGTCTATCTTACAGCCACAGTTTCAACAGGATACAAGATATTTTCAAGAAAAAACGCACATTAATTCCAGAAAGGCCAAACAACGTCAAACCCGACACAACAAAACAATAGATTATGAACCAAAACGGAAAGAATTTCAAGGTTTTCCAAGCCTCAGCAGGTTCCGGAAAAACCTACACTATCATCAAGGAATACCTGAAACTCTGCCTGAGAAGCAAAAATCAGGTCAAGAATTTTCAGAACATTCTGGCCATCACCTTTACCAACGCTTCGGCCAACGATATGAAAGCCAAGATAATCAAGGATTTAAAGGCTATCATCAGCAACAGCGAAGTGAAAGAAAACACCATGGAAGCCGACCTTATCAAAGAGTTAGGCATTTTGGACGCAGAATTGAAGCAAAACGCGCAACTGCTTCTCACACAAATCATTCACGATTACAGCAGTTTCTGTGTCAGCACAATTGATGCCTTTGTGCAGAAGATTTCACGCTCGTTTGCCCGCGATTTGGGACTGCCATCGCAATATTCCGTCAGCATCGATGAAGACGAGGTCGTCGACATGGTTGTTGCCAATCTCGGAATGCAAATCAACGACGACAACAAGTTTTTAGTCGCCATTCTGAACGACTTCCTCAACAATCAGTTCGACAAGGAAAAGACATACGATTTATCTGCAAAACTTGCCGAATTTACAAAGAAACTGCTGTCGGAAAAGGCATATAACCGCAACGGAACCAACACAATAGATTCTGAAAACAGTTATCAGCAGGCCGACAGATTTTTGAAAG
>JAZQPN010000547.1:0-1538 GCA_045628585.1 Bacteroidales bacterium
TTCGAGAACATCGCCATCCCGATTACCGACGGCAAACGCGGCATGAACGTCATCGTCAACCTGAAGAAAGCCGTCGAGAACGGTGCCCGCGAGGTAAACCTCTGCATCGAGAAGAGCATCACCCTCGGCCTCATCGACAACGCATGGAAGGAACACCTCCGCGAACTCGACGACCTGAAGGAATCGGTGCAAAACGCCACTTACGAACAGAAAGACCCGTTGGTCATCTATAAACTCGAATCGTTCAACCTCTTCAAGGCAATGATTGAGAAGATTAACGAAGACGTCATTTCCTTCCTCATGCTGGCCGATATTCCAATGCAGGAACCTGACACCGTGCGCGAACACCGTGCCCAGGGCATCGACCGCTCGAAGATCAAGGAACAGCGCAACGACCTGCTCACTCAGTCGCACAGCGACACGCAGGAAAAGCAGGTTACACAGCCAATCCGCGTTGAAAAGAAGGTTGGCCGCAACGACCCGTGCCCATGTGGCTCAGGCAAGAAATACAAGAATTGCCACGGCCGCTTGGAAGGCGGAATTGAATAAGAGAAGTTTTTCATGGTTTTTTATTTTTATTTTGTTTTTCTGCCCGATGCAAGTCGGGCAGTTTTTTTGGTTCTATTTTAACCTATGTTTTTAGACGCGATAATCGCGTCTCTACAAGCAAACAAATCATTTTTTCAAGATTTTTTTTCAACATATCGCCAATTCAACTATCTTTGTCCCCAAATTAACAACTAAAAATATCTTATATGAAAAAAGCATTTTTTACCCTTGCCCTGTTGCTCACCGCGAGCATGGGCTTTGCTCAGAAAAACGTTCTCATTGAAGAACACACCGGCACCT
Source organism: Bacteroidales bacterium (assembly GCA_045628585.1). Classification (GTDB taxonomy): domain Bacteria; phylum Bacteroidota; class Bacteroidia; order Bacteroidales; family F082; genus Limimorpha. Next base: position 850 of record JAZQPN010000547.1, read on the forward strand.
GGTGTCAGAATTGCACTGGAGGCATCTATTACGGAGATTCGCTTTTGAAGAAATACAACAACGTGATTTTCGTAGCCATCCATAGCAAACCCATCGACCCGATGAACTATGAAGAATATTACTCATCTGTTAGTTATTTAGGTGCCCCCGAAGCCAACATCAACCGCCATCATCGTGGCGAATCCATTTACCATTGGTTCGAGAAAACAGAACTTGAGATGCAAACCGGATATTCTGCAAACGTCAGTGTAGCAAACCAATACAATGCCGACACGCGCACACTATCGGCCACCGTCACCGTCGAAGCACTTGCCGAACTCAACAGCAATTACCACATCGGCGGCATTGTGATTGAAGATGCCGTTACGGGATCCACCCAAGCTTACAATCAATCCAACATTTACAGTGGTGGTGGTTATGGTCCAATAGGAGGCTTTGAAAACCTACCCAATCCAATTCCATACTACCGCATGGCCTATGACCATGTGGCACGGAAACTCCTAGCAGGCTATCAAGGCCAAAGCAACTCCATACCGGCCATCTTACCGGCAGGCGGGACTGCTTCCGCCGAGTTCACTTATGTCATCCCCGAAGGCTACAATCCGAACTACATCCGGGTCATCGGTTACCTCGTTGCCCCTGACGGAACCATCGACAACTCCGCCATCAGCACTTACCTCAACGGCAGC
>JAZQPN010000548.1:0-10962 GCA_045628585.1 Bacteroidales bacterium
GCAGGTTATCAGGAAGCCAATCTTGTGAAATTGGACATTATGTTGAATGGCGAATCGGTCGATGCTTTGTCAACGCTCATTCACCGCGACCATGCCTACGATTTCGGTCGCCGCATGTGCGAAAAACTGAAGGAACTGATTCCTCGACACCAGTTCGACATTGCCATTCAGGCTGCCATCGGTGCAAAAATCATTGCCCGCGAAACTGTGCGTCAGGTGCGTAAGGATGTGACGGCGAAGTGCTACGGCGGCGACGTCTCGCGTAAACGCAAACTGCTTGAAAAACAGAAGGCTGGTAAGAAACGTATGCGTCAAATCGGCAATGTGGAGGTGCCGCAGTCGGCTTTCCTTGCTGTGCTGAAATTGGATTAAACTAATCGGTCTTTTTTCGCTTTTGAAAATATAACCCCTTCATTGATAAATAATTAACCCATCACTGATTGAAATGAACAACGAACTGCTTTATCAAATTGCCTTGACCTTGCTTCCTGGCGTCGGCGACATTGTCGGGAAGAAATTTGTCGCTTATTGCGGCAGTGCCGAGGCCATTTTCAAGGAAACGAAAAAGTCGCTTGAAAAGATTTCCGGCATGCGCGAAGTCACCATCGAGGCCATCACTTCGAACAAGGATTTGATGGTCCGCGCCGAGAAGGAAATTCGTTTCATTGAAGAGAACAATGTGCAGCCTTTGTTTTATCTCGATGCCGACTATCCGCACCGTTTGTTGCAGTGCGACGATAGCCCGCTGATGCTATATTATAAAGGTAACGCCAATTTGAACGCAAGCCGTGTGGTCGCAATTGTCGGCACACGCAACATCACTGAATACGGCAAGGAAAACTGCCAGCAGCTGATTGAGGATTTGAAACAGGATGACGTGATGATTGTCAGTGGTTTGGCTTACGGCGTGGACTCTTGTGCGCATCGTGCTTCGGTGAAAAACGGCATCCCGACGGTTGGTGTCATGGGTTGCGGCTTGCAGATGGTTTATCCTTCGGCGAACAAGCAGATTGCCGAGGAAATGCAGCAAAATGGCGGCATCCTTACCGAATGCATGAGCGGTACCCAGCCTGACCGTGAGAATTTTCCGCGGCGCAACCGTATCATTGCAGGCATGGCTGATGCTGTGGTTGTTATTGAGTCGGCCTTGAAGGGTGGTTCGTTGATAACGGCGGATTTGGCCAATAACTATAACCGCGATGTTTTCGCCTATCCAGGCCGCGTAATGGACATCTTCTGCCAAGGCTGTAACTATCTGATTCGCACCAACCGAGCCCATCTCATGGAAAGCGTCACCAATCTGCGTTATGTGATGCGTTGGGATGTGCCTCAAAAAGCAGAAGAACGCCAGACCTCGATTTTCCGTGAGTTCACCGACGAGGAAAAAATGATTATGGATTGTTTCGGCGACAGCAGTATCGTCAGTCTGGACGACATCATCGTGAAGACGGAATTGCCGACAACGAAAATAGCCTCATTATTATTGAATTTGGAATTTGACGGTCTGCTGATGGCAATGCCGGGAAAAAGGTATCAGAGGGGAATTTAAGATTTGAGGATTTACGATTCCAAGATTTAATCGGGCGATTTTCTGCAAATAATTTTGTTTGTATCAAAAAAATAGCAGTAATTTTGCGCAAATTCTAAAAAGGAAAGAGATGCCGATAATGATTCCAATTCAAGTTCAAGTGCCTCCTACATGCATGATTAATGTTGAGGAACTACAATCTCAAATAACAGAATATGCGCAGTCGCTGGTAGATGATGCTGTCAATGCCCATCGCAAAGTATATTCAGCAGCGGATTTGGCTTCGCATACCTGTTCCCCTGAGGAATTACGCGATGACTTGATAACCCGAGTGAAGGCTCATTTTCATTCTGAAGCATGAAAGTCATTATTGAAGCGCAAGTCCAGCAAAGCCTGCGCCAATTTTATGATGCATCTCTAAGATTACACCCTTCGTTAGACGAAGCAACGGTAACAAATAAGATTATCCGTTTGTACGAAGCAATAAATAGTCTCCGCTTGTTTCCATATAAACATCCTGTGTCCACTTTTAATCGTACATGGATTGCCAACGGCTATTTGGATTTAGTGGTGGAAGATATTCATATCGCATACGAAATAGCTGAATTTGAGGATGGAGAAGCCTTTGTCCATGTGGTAGATGCTGAACATAGCTTGTTGCATCATGACTAATTATGGTCTCAAATTTCAAGAATATGAGGTTTAAGGATTGAATCCGAGTCACTTATACAAAACCAATAATATATGTTCGGTAAAGTAATCAAATCAACGGGAAGCTGGTATATCGTTCTGGATGAGAACGGCAAGCAATGGGAATGCCGTTTGCGCGGCAAAATCCGTTTGGACGGATTGCGTTCGACGAATCCTGTTGCGGTGGGCGATAATGTGTTTTTTGAGCAGGAACCTGGCAAGGAAACCGGCGTCATCAAAAGCATACAGGAGCGTAACAATGTGATTGTCCGCAAGTCGGTCAATCTCAGCAAGGCATCGCATATCATTGCTTCCAATGTCGATTTGGCCATAGTCGTTGCCACCATTGCCGAACCGCGCACTTCCACAGGCTTCATCGACCGTTTCTTGGTAACAGCCGAAGCTTATCACATACCTTGTGCATTGATTTTCAACAAGTGCGACCTTTATTCCGAAGAGCAGATTGAAGACATGTGCGTGCTGATGGAATATTATCAGGAATTAGGTTACATCTCGTTTGGCGTTTCGGCCAAAACGGGTTTCCAAATTGAAGAGTTGCGTGCCTTGATGAAAGATAAAATCTGCCTTTTTTCGGGTCATTCGGGCGTCGGAAAATCGGCTCTGGTGAAGGCCTTAGACCCTTCGCTCGATGTGCGAATCGGTGCCATTTCCGATGTGCATCACAAGGGCAAGCACACAACCACTTTTGCCGAAATGCATCATCTCGATTTCGGTGCATGGATAGTGGATACGCCTGGCATTAAGGAGTTTGTGCTTTACGATTTGGAGAAAGAGACCCTTGCCCAACGTTTTCCCGAAATGCGCAATCTGATGAGTGAATGTCGCTTCACGAATTGCACGCATACCCACGAACCGGGCTGCGCCGTGAAAACTGCTGTCGAAAACGGCGACATCGCCGACTGGCGTTATGTCAACTACATCCGCATGATGAATGATGAAGACCATGATTCCATGAAAATGGAAGAAGAATAATGTGTTGCTTTCTATAGGAAGCAACTTTTGATATACAGTTGCTTTCTATAAGAAGCAACTTTTTGCATTTTTTTGCTTTTTATGAAAACAAATTGCTATTTTTGCAAAAATTTTCAGAAGAATGGTAAGCAAACAAATCTTAAAGAGCGTTATTTTGGATTTCCAGCAGCGGATTTTGGATATTCCGCTGATTCAACGTGAATTGCATATTGACAATGCACTGAATTATGTTTTTGTCGGATTGCGTCGGGCTGGCAAGTCTTATTCTTTGTTTCAAAACATCCAGCAAAGAATACGGTCGGGCGAGAACGTGATGCAGGATGTTTTATATGTCAATTTCGAGGATGACCGTTTGTATGACTTTGATGTCGCTGATTTTCAAGTGCTCTTGAATTGTTATTATGAATTGTTCCCCGAAAGGACTCCTGTCGTATATCTGGATGAAATTCAGTTGATTGAAGGTTGGGAAAAGTTTGCTCGTCGCCTTGCCGACCAAAAATACCGTGTTTATATTACTGGCAGCAATGCGAAAATGTTAGGTAGGGAAATTGCTACAACTTTGGGCGGAAGGTTCGTTACACGAGAGGTTTATCCATTCTCTTTTGCTGAATATCTGGAATTTAAAGGTGTGAAGTTGGAGGAAAACTGGCAGTTTTCTCAAAATTTGTTGCAGAAAATCCGTTTCCTTTTTGATGATTATTTCTATTTCGGAGGTTTTGCCGAGAATCTTAACAGCGAAAATAAGCGCGAATGGCTGAATGTCTTGTTGAAAAAGATATTGTTAGGCGACATTGTGATGAGGAACAATATCCGTGAAAGTAGCAACATTCAGCTTTTGGTTCGTAAATTGGCGGAAAGTGTCATGCAACCGTCGTCACAAAATCATTTGTGCAATGTGCTGAAATCGTCGGGCGCGAAAATCACCCGAAATACAGTTGCTGACTATTTGGACAATTTGCAGGATGCTTATCTGACTTTCCAGATGAAGAATTACACTGACAAATTCGTTGAGAGAGTGATGAATAGTAAGCATTATTTTAGCGATAATGGTTTGCTGAGTGTTTGTCTTTCAGATCCTGATACTAAACTGTTGGAGAACCTGGTTGCCATTTCTTTGTGGAAAAAACATGGAGGATACATGTCGGAAGATGTTTTTTACTATAACAAAAATATCGAAGTCGATTTTTATGTGCCTTCACAGTCAATGGCGGTTCAGGTTTCGCTTAGCATTCAGGATTATGCTACCCGTAAACGTGAAATTGAGGCTTTGCATGTAATGAATGAAGCATATAAAACTGATAAAAACCTGATTATCACTTTTGACGAGGAAGATACGATTGAAGAAAATGGTTTGCAAATAGAAGTGGTACCGATTTGGAAATGGTTGTTGAATTATTGAATTGGCATTTGATATTTTTTTATTTTTGCCCCAAACTCATTTAGCCATGACTGTCGCGCTGTTTGGAAAAAACCTGTCTCCTGAAAATTCCGTATACATGTGGAGACTTTTGGAGGAATTGCTCAAGAATGATGTCAAGATTTTGGTGTGCAAGCCGTTTCTGGAAATGATTGCGGATTGTATTCCAAATGGTTCGCAAATTGCTGTCTTTGAATCGTATGCCGATTTGAAAGGCAAAGCCGATATGCTCATTTCCATTGGTGGCGATGGTACCATTTTGGATGCCGTTCCTTTTGTCCGCGATTCGGGCATTCCGGTTTTGGGCATCAATATGGGAAGGCTGGGATTCCTGTCGAGCATTTCGAAAGATGAGATTTCAAAGGCTGTTGCCCATGTTGTGGCTGGCGATTTCTCCATTGAAAAACGTACGCTTCTTGAACTGATTTCTCCCGAATCGGTTTTCGGCGATGTGAAATATGCCCTCAACGAATTGAGTTTGATCCGCAATCCCGAACATTCGCTTCTGGCCATTAAGGTCTTTGTTGATGATGTGTATTTGAATACTTATTGGGGCGATGGCATTTTGCTTGCAACACCCACTGGTTCAACGGCTTATTCGCTGAGCGCAGGTGGGCCAATCATTGCGCCTAATGCGCATAATTTTGTCATTACGCCGATTGCAACGCACAATCTTACGGTGCGTCCAGTGGTCATTACCGATGAAAGCGTGATTCGCATTCATGTTGAGGGAAGGGAGAAAAAATTCGTTTTCAGCATGGATTCAAGGTCGGGCACTTTGGACACTTCGGTGGAACTTGTCGTGCGCAAGGCCGGTTTCTGCATCAACATGGTGCGCATGGACGACCGTGACTTTTTCAGCACAATCCGCAATAAATTAATGTGGGGAAAAGACAATAGAAACTAATTTCTTCCGTTCTATTGTAAAATTTCCTATTTTTGCAAACTTTATGCTGCAAAGTGTGCCGTTTTTGCGGCAACACAGGAAGCAGTGAGTTTTATTTATTGAATCGATATGTTGAAAAGATTTCGTTTTGCGCTGATTTTCATTTGTTTGGCCTTCGTCGCTCGTGCCAATGCTCAGTTTGATGACCCAAAGACTTTGGAAGTCGGCTTCCATGTTGGAACAAGTTATTATATCGGCGACATTAACCCGCAAAAGCATTTCGCCATGCCGGATTTGGAGTTTGGCGGAGTGGCGCGTTACAATCTCAATTCGCGTTGGACTTTCCGTGCTGATTATACCTGCGCTACGGTAAAAGCTTCAGATGCCGTTATCAAATGGCGACCTGAACGTGGTTTGGGTTTCCGTTCCACCATTCACGACATCAGCCTTATAGCTGAATTTAATTTCCTTGAATATTACACAGGCAATCCGAAACGCAACTGTTCGCCATATATTTTTGCTGGCATTTCTGGTTTTATGTTTAATCCATGCTGCACAGTTGATAGTGTTGGGGCGGCATTACGTCCTCTGAAGACGGAAGGTTTTGAATACCAGTCTGTTAATTTTTCCATTCCTTTCGGATTTGGCGTGAAACTGGCCTTGTCGAAGCATATTGCCGCCACACTTGAATGGCGTTTGCAGAAGACTTTCACAGATTATCTCGATGACTGCGGCACGGTTTATCCTGAACTTGAACAGCATGCTGTTGGTAATGGAAATAATGGCCAGGCAGGTTTCGATTATACTGACCCGACGGGCAATTATCAAAACGCTGGACAGCAGCGTGGCAATTCGGCTTTCAATGATTGGTTTGGCGAGGCGCGCGTTTCATTCACCTGGAAGTTCAACCTGCCTGATGGCAGAGGTTGCAATCTGAGCAAATTCTAAACTATGGAATTGATACAACAAATTGATAAAGAACGTATTCCACGGCACGTTGCCATCATTATGGATGGCAATGGCCGATGGGCTAAGGAACGGGGCAAACAACGGATTTTCGGACATCAGAGTGCTCTTGTTTCGGTGCGTCAGGCAACGGAGGCCTGTGCCGAAATTGGCGTGGATTACTTGACCTTGTACGCTTTTTCCACCGAAAACTGGAACCGTCCGGCGATGGAGGTTGCAGGGCTTATGGCATTATTCGCAAAAGCCATTACAGAAGAAGTCAAGACATTGAATAAGAATAATATACGTCTCAATGCCATCGGCGATCTGAAAAGCCTTCCGAAGTCGAATTACGATTTGCTTATGCAGGGTATTGAAGATACGAAAGCCAATACGGGTATGACTTTGACCTTGGCATTGAGTTATTCCGGCCGTTGGGACATTACGAATGCCGCGAAAAACATGGCTCTCGCGGTGCGAAATGGAGAAATCAATCCTGAAAACATTACACAAGACACGATAAATGCTTATCTTTCTACTGCAGGAATGCCTGATCCCGAGCTTCTTATCCGCACCAGTGGTGAGGAACGCATCAGCAATTTCCTGTTGTGGCAACTGGCCTATTCCGAACTGTATTTCACACCGAAATACTGGCCGGATTTCCGCAAGGATGACCTTTTCGAAGCCATCATCAACTATCAGCACCGTGAACGCCGTTTTGGAAAGACGAGTGAGCAAATCATCAATAAATGAATAAGATGAATAAGAATTTACGATATTTCTGCTTTATATTTTTTGCCTTCGCAATGTTTGTCGTTGGCGGCGAGGCAAAGGCTCAGATTCAGGTTGGCGACGACTTGTCGGAAATTGATTATGGCCGTCCGGTTGAATACGAAATCGCTGGCATTACCGTCGAGGGAGCGCAAAATGTCGATAAAAACGCTCTAATGATGATTTCCGAACTGAGGGTCGGAAACACAGTCAAGGTTCCTGGCGATGATTTCTCCAAGGCGATTAAAAAATTGTGGGAACAGGGCATGTTTGAGGATGTCGCCATCAATGCCGCTGAATTTGTGGGCAATAAGGTTTTCCTTGAAATCGTAATTAAGGAGCGTCCGCGTGTTTCAAAGTTCTCGTTTAAAGGTGTCAAGAAGACTGAAGCCGACGAAATCCGTAACAAGATCAACCTGTCGCGCGGCGATGTGGCCACTGACCATTTGCTTACCAAAACCCGTCGCATCATAGAGGATTATTATTACGACAAAGGTTATCTCAATGCCGACATCAACATTGAGCAAGTAGCGGATACGGCAAGAAACGGTTATGTCGATATGGTGATAAACGTCGATAAAGGCTCAAAGGTGAAAATCGGCAAAATCAATTTCATTGGCAACGAAAACCTTTCCGATGGGCAGTTGCAGGCGGCCATGAAGGAGACCAAGCAAAGAGGCCGTTTCGATCCGCTCAATCCTCTGGGTCCGTTGGTCGTCAATACGGTAGCCGACATTCTGACGTTCAAGCCTTTGAGAGCCATTAATGGTGTCGAGGAGTATTTCTATGAGAATTACCGCCCAAGAATTTTCAAGTCATCGAAATTCCTTGAAAGCAATTACAAGGACGACAAGCAGAAAATCATAGAAAAGTATAATTCAAAGGGTTATCGCGATGCTTTGATTGTCCGCGATTCGGTTTATAAGATTGATGACAAGAATGTTGGCATTGATATTGTTGTTGACGAAGGCAACAAATATCATTACCGCAACATCAGCTGGACGGGTAACACGAAATATACAGCCGAAGCCTTGAATGAAGTGCTTGGCATTAAGAAAGGCGACACATATAATAAGGAGTTGCTCGACAAGAACCTGACTTACAGCGAGACCACTTTGGATGTCAGTTCGCTTTACATGGACGACGGTTATCTGTTCTTCCATGTCAATCCTGTTGAGGTTCAGGTTGAAAACGATTCCATCGACCTTGAAATCCGCATGTATGAAGGTGAACAGGCACGAATCAGCAATGTGTCGCTGGTGGGCAATACGAAGACCAATGACTATGTCGTTCTGCGTGAACTTTACACACGTCCGGGACAATTATACAGCCGTAGCGATGTGGTGCGTACCGTCCGTGAATTGGCCACATTGGGTTTCTTCAATGCCGAAACCATCAATCCTGAAATCAAACCTGATTATTCCAATCATACCGTAGACATCGAGTATTCTGTGGAAGAAGCTGCTGCCGACCAAATTCAGTTCTCGGCAGGTTACGGTTATGGCATGTTGATGCTGCAAGCCGGCTTGCAGTTTTCCAATTTCTCGGTGAAAAACCTCTTCAATAAGGACGCATGGACCCCGATTCCAGGTGGCGATGGCCAGAAATTGGGACTGAATGTCACGACTTACGGCAGCAATTACATCGCCTACGGCGTTTCGTTCACCGAACCTTGGTGGGGTGGCCGCAAACCTACGTCTTTGTCGGTATCGTTCAGCCAGTCGTATTTGAGAAACGGCGTGAAAGGAACCGATTCCTATGGTTGGTTCGTTATGACGGGTGGAACCATCGGCGTGGGCAAACGCTTGACTTGGCCTGATGACTATTTTTCTCTCTATCAGTCAATTAATATAATGCGCTACAGCCTTGATAATTACAAGACTTCCTATTTCAATGTCGGCAACGGCTATGGCAACTATAACAAGTTGAGCTACACTTTCGCTTTGAGCCGCAATTCCGTCAGTCAGCCGATTTATCCGCGCAACGGTTCGGAATTCATGCTTTCACTTGAATTGACGCCACCTTATTCTTTATTCTCTGATAAGGACTATTCCAAGATGGATGATATCGAGAAGTACAAGTGGATTGAAATGCACAAATGGACTTTCAAGGCAGCTTGGTACACTGAACTTTACGAAAAACTCGTCCTGATGACCCGTGTGCGTTTCGGTTATCTCGGCCATTACAACAGCCAGATTGGTGCAACGCCATTCCATCGTTTCTATCTCGGTGGCGACGGTTTGAGCAACTATTCGCTTGATAGCCGTGAACTGATTGGCATGCGCGGTTATAAGAACGAATCGTTGACACCAGGCGGCGCTACAAGCACATCGGGCGGTGACATTTTCTCGAAATACACTTTGGAACTTCGTTATCCGTTGTCGCTGAATCCGCAGGCAACCATCTATGCCTTGACTTTCCTTGAAGCTGGTAACTGCTGGTTAGGCTTCAAGAATTTCGACCCGTTCAATGTGAAGCGTTCCGCTGGTCTCGGCGTGCGCATCTATCTGCCGATGTTCGGTTTGCTTGGCCTTGACTGGGGTTATGGCTTCGATGAAATTCCGGGCGATCCGAGTGCCAATGGCAGCCAGTTCCACTTCTCCATCGGCGGTTCCATCGACTGATGTTTTTGGAACGATTGTTGTAGAGAGAATCATGCTTTTAGAAATAATTTAAATTGAAATAAAATGAAAAAATTAAAATCATTGTTGTTGACCGCAGCCATCGTTTGCTGTGGCGTGATGGGTGCCAACGCCCAAATCGGCGGCCAGAAAATCGTTTTCGTCGATTCCGAGTACATTATGGAGAACATTCCGGAATATGCTGATGCTCAGGAAGAACTGAATGCCATGTCGATAAAGTGGCAGAATGAAATCAAGGCTGTCAGGGACAGGGTTTCGGAAATGTACAGCAAGTATCAGACCGAACGAGTGCTGCTTTCTGAAGACCAGAAACGTGCCCGCGAACAGGAAATCGTCAATAAGGAACAGGAAGCCAAGAACTTGCAGATGCAGTATTTTGGTGCCGAAGGCCAACTTTATCAGAAACGTACCGAATTGGTTCAGCCTATCCAGGAAAAGATTTACACGGCCATGCAGGAACTCGCACAGACCAAAAACTATGCTTTCATCTTTGACTTGGCTTCTGGAACATCGGTTCTTTATGCCAACGACAAAAATGACATCAGCGATGAAGTCCTCGACCAGCTTGGCAATGTGATGCAGACCGTGCGTCGCGAAGACCGTCACAGAAGTAATGTGGCCGCTGGCAATAGTAAGCCGAGTACCTCAGGCAACGGCGGTGGCAAGACGTCTGCTCCATCAAAACCCGCAGGAAAGAAATGATGTTGTATTGAAAAAAACATTATCTTTGCCGCTCAATAAAAGAAAAAAATAGAGTTAAATCATTAAAAATCCGCACGATGAACAAATTATTTAAAGTTTTATTCCTTACTGCTGCTCTGTTCGTGATGAATGGTTTTGTCAGCGCACAAGTGAAAATCGCACATGTAAACACAGCCGAAATCCTTGATGCCATGCCAGATAAGGCAAAGGCTGAAAAAGAACTTGAAACCTATTACGGTGAACTTGAAAAGCAAATGCAGGTAATGATTAAGGAATACGAGACCAAGGCACAGGATTACACTGCAAACCAGGCAACTATGTCGAATCTTGTGAAACAGTCAAAGGAAAAGGAAATCATGGATCTCCAGAGCCGTATCGAACAGTTCCA